>JAZQTE010000138.1:0-4804 GCA_045630505.1 Acutalibacteraceae bacterium
GAGAAGAAGCTCCGCATCGAAGATGCTTTGGCGGCTACGAAGGCGGCTGTGGAAGAAGGTCTGGTGGCCGGCGGCGGTGTGGCGCTTATCAACGCTTCCGGCGTGCTGCTGCCCTTGCTGGAGGAAACTGAAGGCGACGAAAAGACCGGTGTGAAGATCGTGCTGAAAGCCATTGAAGAGCCCGTGCGTCAGATCGCGCTGAACTCGGGCCTCGAAGGCAGCGTGATCATCGATAAGATCCGCACCGAAAACAAACTGAACTTCGGTTTTGACTTTGCAAACGAGAAATACGTGGATATGTTTGCTGCCGGTATCGTGGATCCTGCAAAGGTAACCCGTTCCGCTTTGCAGAATGCGGCTTCCGTTGCGGCGATGGTTCTTACCACCGAATCCTTGGTGGCTGATAAGAAAGAGCCTCTGCCGCCTGCTCCTGCTGCTCCCGGCGGTATGGACGGTATGTATTAATCTAACAAAAAACGAAAGGCTGTTGCGCAACGCAACACCCTTTTTGTTTTACATAAAAAGAACACCCCACCGAAGTGGGGTGCTTATGGGGTTACGGAAGTATCAAATATCCTGTAAGGATGCCGCACGCAGCGGAAATACCAATGATAGCAATAGGGTGAAGCTTTTTAAAGGCCAGTATCAGCGCACCGATAAAGATGACGGCCGACACAATAAACGGCACGGTGATCATCGTTTGAACGGCAAAGCCCTCGGGGAAGAAAACGGCGGAGCCGATAGAAATGAGAGCAGAGCCGATAAGACCGACAACGGCGGGCTTGAGCCCCGTCATACACCCTTTCATAATGCGGCTGTCTTTGAAGGCTTCAAAGAAACGGGCGACGATAAGAATAATGATAAAGGAGGGGAGAACTGTACCCAGCGTGGCAAAAAATGCACCGAGCAGCGATCCCCACGTGCCGAGTGCTTCGCCGCCCAATTGTGAGCCTACCGCCGTGGCAATATTGATAGCCAGCGGGCCGGGGGTGGATTCCGAAATGGCCACGTAGTCAGCAAGTAACGTGGCAGTCATCCAGCCGTGGTTGATCACTTCACTTTGTACGATAGCGAGCATAGCGTAGCCGCCGCCGAAGGTGAGGGCGCCGATTTTAAAGAAGGTCCAAAACAGTTCCAAAAAGATCATTGCTTTTCCCTCCTTGTGGTGATGATCGAATACAGCAATCCGCACACGGCGCAGCTGATGATGACGATCAAGGCGCTGACCTTGAAGAAGGCGACAACGATAAGGGCGGCCAGCATTAAAATGTAGGAGAACAGACTGTGGGGGCATTTCTTATACAAGGCCCACAAGGCTTTGGCAATGAGTGCCAGCACGCCTGCGCGAATGCCGTAGAAGGCATAACGAACAATATCGGAATTGTAAAATTCTCTCAGTAACCCCGAAATCAACAGAATGATCACGAACGAGGGAAGGACCACGCCGATAGTGGCCATTGCCGAACCGAGCACACCGGCTGTGCGGTAGCCCACGAAGGTGGCCATATTGATGGCGACGGGGCCCGGGGTGGATTCCGAGATAGCAATTACAGACATAATATCGTCTTCGTCCAACCACTTATGTTTTTCAACGATCTCACGCTGAATGAGCGGGATCATGGCGTAGCCGCCGCCAAACGTGAATGCGCCTATTTTGAAAAACGTAGTGAATAGGCTGAACGCTTTGGCAAGACGGTCGTTTTTAGGGGCTTTGCTCATAACTAAAAAACTCCGTTTCGGTGATAATTGCTATTAGTATACACGATTAAAACAGAAAAATCAATTGCTATCGTGGGAATGCTTGACAGAATTTGATAAGTTGTGTATAATACCCGTGATATCATTTCGAAGGAGCGTAACCCTCAATGAGTACCGACGGTGATAGTGGCGATCGACCGCCTTTATGCACGGTAATCTATAGTGGAGTATAAAGCATAGCCTACTTTGCGTAAGCGGAGTGGGGCTATGCTTTGTTGCGTTTTGAAGAAAAAATAAGGAGAGTATCAAAAAATGAGTACGGTTTGGTTGTTACTGGTACAGGTGCTTTTGATTGCGTTGAATGCAATTTTTGCCAGCGCAGAAATTGCCGTTATCAGTTTGAACGAAACAAAATTGGAAAAAATGGCAGAAGACGGCAATAAGCGTGCCGCCAAATTAGCAAAAATGAAAAAGCAACCCGAACGCTTTTTGGCGGTAATTCAGGTTGCTATCACGCTGTCGGGCTTTTTGGGAAGCGCGTTCGCCGCAGATAATTTTGCGGATCCGTTGGTTACGTGGCTTACCACGCTTGGTGTGGATAAGGTGATCCCGATCAGTGCGTTGAATACGCTCACGGTTGTGTTAATTACACTTATCTTGTCGTTTTTCACACTCGTGTTGGGCGAGCTGGTCCCCAAACGTGTAGCGATGCGTAATTCCGAAAAATTAGCAATCGCGCTTTCAAACGTGTTGTACGCTATGTCGAAGGTGTTTGCACCGCTGGTGTCGCTGCTGTCTGCTTCGACCAACGGCGTTCTGCGCTTGATCGGCATTGATCCCCACGCCGACGATGAAGAAGTCAGCGAAGAGGATATTCGTATGATGGTAGATGCGGGCAGCGAGCAAGGCGCTATCGACCACGATGAAAAAGAGTTTATTCAAAACGTGTTTGAATTCGATGATTTAAGTGCTGATGATATTGCTACGCATCGCACCGAGGTGACGCTGCTGTGGGCAGATGAAAGTGACGAAGAATGGGCGCGTACCATTCGCGAAAGCTTGCATACGTATTATCCCGTTTGTAACGAAACGGTGGACGACGTCGTCGGGGTTTTAGATGCGAAGCTGTATTTCCGTTTAGAAAATCGCAGCCGTGAAAACGTGATGGACCGTGCCGTGAAGCCTGCGTATTTCGTGCCTAAAACGGTAAAGGCCGACGTGCTGTTTAAGAATATGAAAAATACACACAATCCCTTTGCCGTGGTTCTTGATGAATATGGCGGTATGTGTGGCGTGGTGACGCTGAATGACTTAATCGGCGAGCTCGTTGGTGATCTGGGCCATCAAAAGCAAGACGATGCTGATGCGCCGATTTTGGTTCGTTTGGATTCGCATACGTGGAAAATCAGCGGTAACGTGCCGCTGCGCGACGTGGAAGACGCGCTCGAAATAGAGCTTCCCACAGAGGATTACGGCACGTTTAACGGTCTTATTTTTGGTACGTTGGGTTCTGTTCCCGAGGACGGCAGCCAGTTTGACTTGGAAACGAACGGCTTGTCGATTCGTGTGCGTAAGGTAGCCGATCACCAAGTGCGTGTAGCGTTGGTAACGGTGGCCGAAAAGCCGAACAGCGAAAAGGAAGAAGACTAAAAAACGCACCGCGAAAGCGGTGCTTTTTTTCTTGTCAGCCGCCGGTGTACGGTGCCATCTTTAAACGGATAAAATACCCCTTATCGTGCTTGCAAACGGGACATTGCTCGGGTGCAGCGCTGCCGTTGAAGGTGTGACCGCAGTTTAAGCACATCCAGCCGCATTCCACGTCTGAAACAAACAGCTTGTTTTGCTCCATCAGTTCAGCAAAGGCCAAAAAACGGTCTCCGTGGCGCTTTTCGATTTCGGCAATCATACGAAAGGAGGCTGCCACTTCCGAAAAACCTTCGCGTTCGGCAACCTCGGCAAACGAAGGATAGGCATCCCCGTATTCTTCATACTCGTTATGATGAGCCGTTTTCAGCAATTCCTGCACCGAGGTGGTGATATCCACGGGGAATCCGCCGCTGATAGCCACCGTTTCGCCGGCAACCTCGGCCAAATGTTGGTAGAAAATCTCGGCGTGCTCCTTTTCTTGGTCGGCTGTGAAGAGGAATACGGCTTCGATCACGTGCAGGTTTTGCTTGCGCGCTTCTCCGGCGGCAAACGTGTAGCGGTTGCGGGCTTGGCTTTCGCCTGCAAAGGCCCGCATCAAATTGATCTTGGTTTCACTGTTTTGAAAATTGACTGACATAATTTAACGCCTCCTTACTCGGAGTATGCCCGAATACGGAGGCGTTAATCGCTTAATAAATAAATTTATATGCTGTGCGGCTGCTAAACGTTTCGCCGACTTTAAGAACGGTGGTGGGGAATTGCGGGTGGTGTGGGCTGTCCGGGTAATGCTGCGTTTCCAAGCAAAAGCCTTGATGCTTTGTCATGGGGCCACCCTTGCCCGCGGAGCTCTCCAAAAAGTTGCCCGTATACAATTGGATTCCGGGCTGATCGGTGTAGCATTCCATCGTAATACCGGAGCGTGGGGAATGTGCTGCTGCGGCTTTGGCGAAGCCGTCTGTGCTTAAAATGAAGTTGTGGTCGTAGCCGCCGCCGATCAGCAATTGCTCGTGGGAAGCGCGGATATCGGCACCGATCGGTTTGGCGTTTTGAAAATCAAACGGGGTACCTTCAACGGGGAGATAATCGCCGTTCGGAATGAGACGCTCGTTTACGGGAAGAATGGCGTTGGCAAAGAGCTGCAATTCGGTGTCTAAAATATCGCCGCCGTCATAGCCGTTTAAGTTGAAATAGGCGTGGTTAGTAAAGTTTACCACGGTGTCTTTATCGGTCGTTGCGGTGTATGTAAACGAGAGCGTATCGGGCTCGTCTAAAGCTACACGCAAAACGAGATCGAGATTGCCGGGGTAGCCCATATCGCCGTCGGGGGAGTGCAGTGTCAGTTCAAATGCGTTTTCGAAGCAACGGGAAAGTGCCCAATTTTTCTTTTGAAAACCAACCTCTCCGCCGTGAAGATGCCCGTTTCTGGCGATTTCGTTGCGGCCGATATCGTATTCTGTGC
>JAZQTE010000139.1:0-3882 GCA_045630505.1 Acutalibacteraceae bacterium
AAGGTACGGTCGTTACCGTCACGCTGCCTTTGTGTGAATAAGGAGAAACACTATGTCTAAACAAGAATCCTGCACCAATAAGAAAACCTCCATCGGCGGCCAAGCTCTCATCGAAGGTATTATGATGCGCGGCCCTCATAAAACGGTGATGGCGGTGCGCCACACGTCGGGCGAGATCGTCACCGAAGAATGTGAGGATACCGTAAGCGATACTCCGAAGTTTTGGAAACTGCCGTTGATTCGCGGTTTGTACAATATGGTCAGCGCCTTAAAGCTCGGCTATAAGGCACTGATGCGCTCGGCGATCCTCGCAGGGCTTGAGGACGATATCAAGGAAGCCACCACCGACAGCCGCGGCCAAAAGCTCCTAATGTCGTTAATGATGGTGCTCAGCACTGTTCTCGGCGTTGCTTTGGCTCTCGGACTGTTTATGTGGCTGCCGTCGTTTTTGTATAAGCTGCTCGCCGGTGCGTTGGATGCCGCTGCCGGTAACGATTTCTGGACGAACAGCGCCGTGCTGCGCGGTGTGTTCGAGGGCCTGCTGCGCCTGATTCTGTTTATTGCCTATTTGGCCGCCGTCACACTGATGCCCGATATTCGCCGCACCTTTATGTACCACGGCGCCGAGCATAAAACCATTTTCTGCTACGAAAACGGGGAAGAGCTCACCGTAGAAAACGTGCGCCGTCAAAGTCGCTTCCATCCGCGTTGCGGCACCTCGTTTCTCATTTTAACACTCATCGTAGGTATCGTCATTTCTATCTGTATCCGTGTGCAAACGGTGTGGCTGCGCGTGCTCATTAAAATCGCTCTGCTGCCGCTCACTGTCGGCATCGGGTACGAGCTTATCAAGCTGGCCGGGCGCAAAAACAATTGGTTCACCCGTTTCTTCTCGGCCCCCGGTCTGTGGATTCAACGCCTCACCACCAAAGAACCCACCGACGATATGATCGAGTGTGCGCTGGCAGCGTTTGTTCCCGTGATCCCCGAAAACTCCGCCGACGATGAATGGTGATCTTGATGAAAGTATACGAATTGAACGACAAAGTATTTCAGCGCTTACTGGAGGGCGGGTGTGACTCGCCCTCTTTTGATGCGTGCTGTCTGCTGGAAGACGTGGGTGGCCTCGGCCGCGGCAACGTTCAGCGTTTCGCCGAACGCGAGGTGAGCGACGAGGTGAGCAAACGAGTGCTGGAGGCTGCCGAACGCCGCGCTGCGGGTGAGCCGCTGCAATACCTACTTGGCACGTGGGATTTTTTAAACCTCACGTTAGCAGTGGGGGAAGGTGTGCTGATCCCACGCCCCGAAACCGAACTGCTTTGCGAGCTTGTGGCGCAGAAGCTGCGTAACGTACCGTCCCCCCACGTGCTGGATCTGTGTGCAGGCAGCGGTTGTGTGGGGCTGGGCATTGCTTCGCTCTATCCTGCAGTGTCGGTTACGGCGCTTGAAAAATCCGAGCAGGCCTTTTCCTTCCTTACACAAAATATAAAACGCTATCCGTCGCTGTCCGTCATCGCCGAAAAGGCCGACGTTTTGTGCGATGCCCCTCGCTATACACAAACGGTAGACGCCATCGTATCCAATCCGCCGTATATTCCCACGTTGCATTTGCCGAGCCTGCAACGAGAGGTTCAAAAAGAGCCGGCAATGGCACTGGACGGTGGGGCAGACGGCTTGGATTTCTACCGCGTTATTGCTTCGCAGTGGTGCACAAAACTGCGCAGTGGCGGCTTCGTAGCGGTAGAAATCGGCATCGGGCAAGCGGAAGCCGTATCGGCTCTGTTTGCCGAAGCAGGGCTTATAAATGTGCAGGTGTTTTCGGATTTTGCAGGTATTGAACGCATAATTTATGCTGAAACTGCATAAAAATTCACCAAACCCCTTGCAATTCCCGAAATAAGGGCGTATAATACAGATAACCTTAGATTTGAGGAGGAAAAAAGTATGAAAAAGTTTTTAGCTATTCTGTTGGTTGTGGCAATGCTGCTCACCTTTGCGGCTTGCGGCGCCAAAAAAGACGAAAACAAACTGGTTATGGCTACCAACGCGGCGTTCCCGCCCTATGAGTACATCGAAGGTGGCAAGGTCGTCGGTATCGATGCCGAAATCGCTGCCAAGATTGCCGAGAAGCTGGGTATGGAACTCGAAATCAAAGACGTTGACTTCGATACCATCATCGCCGGCGTGCAAACCGGTAAGTACGATATCGGTATGGCCGGCCTCACCGTAACCGACGAACGCAAGGAAAAGGTCAACTTCTCCACCAGCTATGCCAAGGGCATTCAGTCCGTTATCGTTAAGGAAGACAGCCCCTACACCTCTTATGAGGATTTCTACACGGGCTTCAACGAAGAAGGCGATCCCACGGGCGTTAAAGAAGGCATCAAAATCGGCGTTCAGCAGACGACGACGGGTGATATCTACGCTTCCGATGATCCGGAAAACTGGGGCTTTGGCGATGCCAACGTCACCCGCTACAAGACCGGTAACGACGCTGTTGCCGCTCTGAAGGCCGGTATGCTTACCGCCGTTATCATCGATAACGAACCCGCCAAATCCTTCGTGGCTGCCAATGAAGGCCTGAAGATTCTGGAAGGCGCGTATGCCGATGAAGACTACGCGATCGCTGTCGGCAAGGAAGATACCGAGCTGCTCGAAAAGATCAACAAGGCGCTGGCCGATCTTAAAGCAGAAGGCGAACTGGATAAGATCGTTACGAAGTATATTCCTGCGAAATAATTAACAAAACTAACGGGAAAGGGCGGTGGCTTTCACCGCCCTTTTCTTGCAAAGGACGAACCGTATGGGAAATCTAACCGAAATTTTAGTGCAGTTCTTTGAAAAGTCCATCAAGAAACCGTTCATCAACAGCTTCATCACCGACGACCGTTGGAAGATGCTGCTGCAAGGTTTTGGAAACACGCTGCTTATTACCTTGGTAGCCGCGCTGATCGGTGTGGTTATCGGTGTTATCGTGGCGATGATCCGTACCACCTACGATAACAATCTGGAATCGTGGTCAAAACGCGGCGGTCTGGGCTTCTTCGTTATGAAATTGCTCAACGGCTTGTGCAAGGTATATCTGTCCGTCTTCCGTGGCACACCTGTGATGGTGCAGCTGCTGATTGCCTACCTCATTATCCTCTCGAATGTGGAAAACACCATCGTCGTGGCCATCGTTGCGTTCGGCGTTAACTCAGGTGCCTACGTGGCAGAGATTATGAGAAGCGGCATTATGTCGATCGACCGCGGCCAAATCGAAGCAGGTCGTTCGCTGGGCTTTAACTATGCACAAACTATGTCTAAAATCGTTCTGCCTCAAGCACTCAAAAACACGTTGCCGCCCCTGCTCAACGAGTTCATCGCCTTGCTTAAGGAAACCTCCGTGGCAGGCTATATCGGTGTGCGTGATTTAAACAAAGCGGGCGAGCTTATTCGCGGCGTATCGTTCGAGATCTTTATGCCGCTCTTTGCCGTAGCCGCCGTGTATCTGTGCGTGGTGCTGCTGCTCACGTATTTAGTAGGCAGATTGGAAAGGAGATTGCGTCGCAGTGAACACTAATGCAGAAGTTCTCATTTCCGTAAAAGACCTTAAAAAGTCCTTCGGCAAGATCGAAGTTCTCAAAGGCATCAGCACCGATATTTGCCGCGGTGAAGTGGTAGTCGTTATCGGCGCCTCGGGTTCGGGTAAATCCACGTTCCTGCGTTGCCTTAACCGCTTGGAAGAGCCTACCGACGGCACCATTGTTTTTGACGGAATCGATATTACCAACACCAAGTGTAATATCAACCGCCATCGCCAGCGCATGGGAATGGTGTTTCAACAGTTCAATCTCTTCCCGCATATGACGGTGCTGAAGAATATGACCATTGCGCCTATGC
>JAZQTE010000140.1:0-1993 GCA_045630505.1 Acutalibacteraceae bacterium
GACCGCTTGGCCTCCGACTTAATACGGGCACGATACTGGGGCTCGACCATCACACGCATCGTGTCCGACGGCATCCGCAGTACCTGACGCACGCGAACCACCACGCCCGTTTGGTACAAGCCATCAATAGAGGGATCTTCGTCCTCCACGTTGATTTGCGACACCAAAAACAAACATTGGTCGCCCGCCATGGCTTCCTGCAGGGCGGCTATGGATTTTTCCCGACCAACATCGAAATGCACCGACGTTTGCGGAAACACCACCAGCCCGCGCAAAGCGAGCAACGGCAGCGTACTAATACGGGAAACCCGTCTTTGTAACGAACTCATTATTATTGTCACTCCTGTATGTCGGCCTTCCGCCGACAGTGCGAAAAGTCAGCAATCGACACGGTGCGCCGATTGCTGACTCGAAAATACGGTTATGCTGTCACCTTGCGACGCGAGGATTTCTTACCGGGTGTCGTAATACGGGTGGGCTTTTTATCGGGGTTTTTAATCATCGTGGGCAACTCGCCATCTTCCACGCAAGCGCGGGTGATGATTACTTTTTCCACCGTGTAATCGGTGGGCAGCGTGAACATAAGATTGGTGAGCAATTCTTCCATTACCGAACGCAAGCCGCGCGCACCGGTATTACGCTTGAGCGTTTTTTCAGCAACAGCCTTGAGTGCCTCCGGTTCGAATTCCAGTTCGACGCCATCCATAGCAAGCAGGCTGACGTATTGCTTGAGCAGCGCATTGCGCGGCTCGCTCAAGATCTTCACCAACGCATCGGCATCTAACGGCTGCAGGGCGGTGATAACGGGCATACGTCCCACCAGTTCGGGGATAAGGCCGTATTTCACAAGATCCTGCGGCACCACTTGACGGTACATTTCGCCTTGGGCAATATCCTTTTTGGATTTCACTTCGCTGCCGAAGCCCAAAGCACCCGAGGCCACACGCTTTTCGACGGTCTTTTCAATACCGTCGAACGCACCACCCAGAATGAACAGAATATTGCTGGTATCAATTTGAATAAACTCCTGCTGCGGATGCTTACGCCCACCGCCGGGAGGCACATTGGAAACCGTGCCTTCCAAAATTTTAAGCAGGGCTTGCTGCACACCTTCACCGCTAACATCTCTCGTAATGGAGGGATTTTCACTGCGGCGCGCCACCTTATCAATTTCATCCACGTAGATAATGCCGCGCTGCGCGCGTTCTACGTTACCCTCTGCTGCCTGGATAAGACGCAGCAAAATGTTTTCTACGTCTTCACCCACGTAGCCTGCTTCGGTAAGCGTGGTAGCATCGGCAATGGCAAACGGTACGTTAAGCGTTTTCGCAAGCGTTTGCGCCAGTGCGGTTTTGCCCACACCCGTGGGGCCGAGCAGCAGCACGTTGCTTTTGCCGATCTCCACGTCGCCCGGCTTCTGCATAAAGATGCGCTTGTAGTGGTTGTACACCGCTACCGACAGCGCGATCTTGGCTGCATCCTGCCCGATCACGTATTCGTCTAACGATTTTTTGATTTCCTGCGGGGTAGGCAGCGTGAAGGATACGTCCCCTTCCAAGTGACGCTTGTTATAGCGGGGGTTTTCATCCAAAATCTCGCTGCACAGTTCAATACATTCGTTGCAGATATACACGCCGGGGCCCGCGATCAAGCGATACACTTCCTCCTGCGTTTTTCCGCAAAACGAACAGCTGATGGAACGGTTTTCATCGTTCATCGACATTGGTCATATCCTCTCTGTTACAAAATCTAAACGAAAAGATTAGGGACGCTTTTCAACGATCTTATCGATGATACCGTACTTCACGGCGTCTTCAGCCGTCATCCAGTTATCACGGTCGGTATCGCGTTCAATCACGTCCATCGGCTGCCCCGTCATTTGCGAAAGCAGCGTGTTCATACGGTTGCGAATAAACAGGATATGATCGGCTTGGATCTTAATATCGCTCGCCTGCCCCTGCGCACCGCCCAACGGCTGATGAATCATAATTTC
>JAZQTE010000141.1:0-6218 GCA_045630505.1 Acutalibacteraceae bacterium
TCGGGGAACAGATAGCCCTCCAGCTTATAAATACGGGCATCGTAATCGGCCTTGTTCACCTTGGAAAAGGCGCTGATAAAATCGTAATCGGCGCTGTAATCCACCGTGGTAACGGCACGCATAAATTCTTCCTCGGTACACACGCCCTTGGCTTGCAGACGCTGGGCGATCTGGCGAATCGTGAAGCCTTCGGGGATCAGCACCTTGGCGGTATCGCGTTTACGGGCGGTTTGCAGGCTGCGCACCAGCGTTTGATATCCCATATTGGGCTTTAAGCTGAAGCTGCCAGGCTGCCACGTGCCGTCCGCCTTGCTGAAGCGAGCATACACGCGGAAAATAAGCGGTTGGTCGATGAGGCCGTTTTTCGCCAGCACCTCGGCCACCTCCATCGTGGAAGCACCGGCAGGCACGTCAACGTCCACTGTTTTATCGGAACGGGTAAGCCCCGTGAAATCCAAGCCACCCACGATAAGCACGTAGGCCAACGCCGCCGACAAGCCCAGCACTACCACGGTGTAGATGAGGCTGCGCAGCCAGCCAAGCTTTTTCTTGGGCTTTTGCGGCTTTTCCTGCGGCTTCGGCGGTGCAGCTTCGGTATGTACGGGAGGCGCTTCCTCGCGCACGATGGGAGCCGTTTCCACGGCTTCTCCGTATTCGCTGTCTAAATCCAGTTCCAATTTAAACGGCTTCTTTTCCTCGGGCGCAGGCTGCTTCGCTTCCTGCACCTCGTTTAAGATATCGTCCAATTCGTAGCGTTTTTCATCAGCCATTGTCGTTACCTCCTTGCACCTCGTCGCGACGGGTGCGGCGAATATAATTTTCCGTAACCAGCAGCTCGGCAGGGCGATCAAACCGCCCGTGCGGCAGGCGGCGCCGCACGCAAGCGCTGTAGCAAATCCCGATCAGGCTTCCGCCGAACTTAGGTAAAAAGCGGTCGTAATACCCTTTCCCATATCCCAAGCGGTACCCGTCGAAATCGTAGCAAAAGGCAGGAATGATACACAGCCCTTCCGAAAAATCCGTCACCAAACGGTCACCGTTCGGTTCGGGCTCTTCCACGCCGAACGAGCCAGGAGCCAGCTCCTCCAACGATTCAATATAATAAAACTCCATTTGCCGCGTATTGGGAATACACCGCGGCACCGCCACACGCTTTCCGTCTGCCAAAGCACGGCGGATAATGCGGCGTGTATCCACCTCGATGGGGGTAGATACGTATGCCAACACCTGCTTGGCGCGGCGATATTGCCACAAGCGAAATACGCGTTCGGCGATACGGGCATCACAATCCTCACGCTGTTCGGTTGACATTTCGGCACGTATGGTGCGATATTTCTCACGGAGCTTTGTTTTCAGTTGTCGGATATCTCCTATCGGCATTGCATTGCTTCTCCTAACTGTGCAGCCTTTTCGGGTGATACCAAGCGCGAAACGATGGCAAGCGCAAACGGGATGGTAACCCCTGCACCTCTGGCCGTAATGCGGTCTTCAGCCACGGCCACGCCCGTATCCTCGCACACGGCACCCAAAAGATCATTTTCGTAGCCGGGGTAGCAGGTAGCCTTGCGGCCCTGTAAATACCCAAGCCTTCCCAGCACCGAGGGTGCTGCGCAAATGGCGCACAGCAGCACGCCGTCCTGCTCGGCACGGGCCAAGCACGCATTCACCGAAGCGGCGGCGCGCAGATTTTCCGTACCCGGAAGGCCGCCGGGCAGCACCACCGCCTGCAAGCCTTCCTTCGCCGTGGGCAGAGGTTCGTTATCGTCACGGTCGGCTTCCACGGCAATTCCGTGCGAACCCGTAATGCGACGGCCGCCCACACCAACGGTGACGGTTTCCAAGCCTGCGCGGCGCAAAATATCCACCGTTGCCAAGGCTTCGATCTCTTCAAAGCCGTTCGCTAAAAATACGAGTACCATCAAAACTCCTCCTAATCGAATACGGGGCCGATATACGGCGGTGCAAGCTCCTGCTCGAAGAACGGCAAAAGCAGCGTATACACGTCGCCGCTATCCTTCTCACACACGCGCTCATACCGTTTGGCACCAAGCACGTTACACACGGCTGCCGCATCGGCAACCCCCAGCTGTTCCTTTATCAGCAACGTATCGCCGCGCTTTTCACACAGCAATACGGCACCTTTCGTTTTATACGCTCCGCCGCATTCCGCCGCATACGTAAGCAGCGGCCGCGGCCACTCCACGCAAAGCGGCGGTAACGCTCTTGCCTCGGCATACGCCGCCGAGGAAAGCTGTTCCAAAGCAAGCTCCCCTGCCGCTTCGCCGCATTCCGTTTGGCAATACGTCCACGGACGGTAGCCGAAGCGTGCATAATACGCCGTGAGCGACGGCTCGGCAGGATGCAAAAACGAGCCTGCATAGCCCTTATCCTTCGCCGTGTCCAAGGCAAACCGAAGCAGCTCCCCAAACAGCCCTCGCGAGCGGTAGTCGGGATGCGTGGCAGCCGCATAAATATACTGAAACGTATTGCCGCCAATGACAGCAGGAACGGAAAACACGATGGACGCCACCATGCCGTCCACCTCCGCCACCAAGCACCACTCCGTCGGCACGGCAGCTAAAAAGCGGCGGCAATCCTCCTCGGTATCGTGCAAAAAGGCCGATACCCACACGGTCGAAACGGCAGCAACGTCTTGCTTGGTTGCAGGGCGATATATCGTCATTCTCTCACCGAATTTCACACAAATATTTCGTCAGCACTTCTACGGGACGGTAGGAACGCTTGGCACGGCGCAGCCCCTCGATCCCCATATCGTTTTCACGGTTAAGGAATTCGTACCGCGTAAGCGTGGCGGCAAACTCACGGTTGATCACCGCATAAGCGCCCGAAAACGCCGACAGCGCTTTTTCCACGTGAATGTCGAACACGCTGCTGCTGATGGGCGAACCCAGCGTAAACGCCACGGGGCGGCCCTCCACACGCAGCAAGCCGCCCGACAGCGAAAACGCCTGCGGATTTTTCAGAACGCGGCGAATGGCACACGCCTCGGAATCCAAGCTGTGATCACAGCCGCCCTTTTCCTCGCACCATTCCTTTGAAAGCGCTTCAAAAGCGGGAATGTTGCTTTCACGCAGCGGTTCAAACGTCCACTCGTGGGCACGGCTGAACGCCGAAATGTGATTTTTCTTGCTGTGATAGGCTTTCCCCGGCAGCGTTGCCAGATCCTCTGTGCGATAGAGATAATCAAAATCATCGGGGGATTCCTCCGCGTGAACACGGGCAGGAAACACACGCTTAAGCATCGTGAGCGCCTGCTCGTCCACACTGTGGAAGCGCAGCGTGCACCCTTGCGAGCGTTCCCATTCCCACAGCGCCAAAAGGCATTCCTCGGCACGCTCGCCCACGGGCGGCAGATAGGAGCGCCGCCCCTCGTGTTCACCGCAGAACAGCGGTGTGCCGTGCCAATCGGCAACACGCACGCCGTAGTGGCGGCTCCACATATACGCCGTGGTGAAGGAATACTCGCAAATGCGATGCCCCGAAGCCATCAGCGGAGCGGCAGCCCACGCAGCGTCCTCGGTGTGCAGCTCGCGAAAATCACAAAACATACCATTCTCCTTACAAAATCACCTGCAGCAGGCGTTCGGTAATCACGTCCACGGGCAGAGGCTCGCCGTTTTCACCGCAGGGGATTACAACCCAGCCCAACCGTTTGGCGGCATACAACGCGCTTTCGCGGCAGGTGGCCAGATACTTGAGATTGCGCTCGTGAATGTCTTTCTTACCGTCGTCCCCCTCGTAGCGGCCGAGCAGTAACTTTTGGGACACCTCCAGCGGCATATCCAAAAACAGCACGCGATCCGGCTTCGGAAGGCCGAGCAGCGTGTATTCGTAATATTCGAGCCATTCAAGATACGCATCCCATTCCTCACGCGGAAGCTTGCCCATTTGGTGAATGGCGTTCGACGTGGTGTAGCGAGCCGCCAAAATGGTGGTACCCGCTTCGTAATCCTGCTGCCAGAATTTTTTAAAGCTGGCATAACGGTCTACCGCGTAAAACGACGAAGCGGCATAGGCGTTCACGGCATCGGCTTCGGTGCCGAATTCGCCTGCCAAATATTGCTTCACCAGCGCCGAGGAGGGTTGCTCGTAATCGGGAAAGCTGATCTGCCGATAGTGTATGCCGCTTTGACGAAAATACGCATCCAGCCTCTCCAATTGCGTGGATTTACCGCTGCCGTCTAAACCGTCGAGTACGATAAGGCTCACTTATTCCAACCCCTTTATTCGGCGATATTTTTCGCGCATTTCTTTGATCTTACCGCAGGTCATCTTGCCTTCGGGGCAAGCGCCGCACACACAGGACGGGCCTGCGTTTTTAAACAGATGCGGTGCTACGGCCACGCATTCCTTCAGCATCAGCTCGGCAAGCTCGCGAATCTCCCACTGGGCACGGTTGCAGCAGCGATGGCGGAAGAAATTGAGCAGGCTGCGAGCGTTCATCGTCATAATCAGCTTGGTGGTACACGCATTGGGCAGCACGAAGCGTGCGTCCTCAATGGCTTTTTTCTCGGCGGCGCGATCGGCAGCCTTTTCGTCCATTCCCGCTTCGATAAAGGCAGGACGGTGTTTATTCTTAAGAATCTCGGTCAACGCTTCGTAGTGCGCTTGGTCTTCCTCCATGGCACGGCGATACCGCTCGGCCGCTTCGGGAATGGCGGCGATCTCGGGCGGCAGCACGTATTCAAAATGCGCCTCGGCTACGTAGCGCTGGCTTTGCACGCTGTACGACGCCAAGCGATGCCGCGTGAGCTGTGCAAGCAACGAACGCGAAACGCCTTCAACGCCAAACGTGAAGTTCGCGTGCTCGATGGGACTTTCGTGGCCGATCTCTGCCAGCATATCCACAAACGCGGCAGCCTTATCCTCGGTGAGCTTTTCACGCAGTTCATCAATACTTGCCGGCGAATAGCAAAGACGGGCAGCCGAAGCCACGGTATGCTCGGGCAACGGCGTATGAGTTAATAATGCAACTTTCATATTACACATATCCCTCCCTATGGTTATACAAAATACAGTATAACAGAAGATCACGCATACGGCAAGGCTAAATTTACACTCTCTCCCCTTTTTTTACGATTTTTTTGCAATCTTCGCCAAACCGTGATATACTGTTGTATGTGGGGGTGACGTGAATGAAACAATATCCCGATACATCCATAACGAAACGGCGCATCTTCACGCTGTGTATGCTCGGCGTTACGGTGGCGCTGTTTACGTGGCTCACGGTGTTTTTGTGCAAACGCTTCGCTGCGTTCAGCGACAGCCCCGAAGCGTTTAAAGCGTTTGTGGAGGGCTTCGGCTGGAAAAGCCGTTTGGTGGCACTCGGTATTCAAATGCTGCAGGTGGTGGTTTCCTTTATCCCCGGCGAATTCGTAGAGGTAGGTATGGGCTACGCCTTCGGCGCCGTAGAGGGCACGCTGCTGTGTATGCTCGGCATTGCCCTTGCCTCGTCCGTGATCTTCCTGCTGGTGAAAACCGTGGGTGTGCGTGCGGTAGAGCTGTTCATCAGCCGCGATAACATTGACAGACTGCGGTTTATAAACAACGAAAGCCGCCTGAAAACCACCGTCTTCTTGCTTTATTTTATCCCCGGCACCCCCAAGGACTTGTTTACGTATTTCGTAGGGCTCACCCGTATTCGCCTGCACGAATTTTTAATTCTCACACTGCTTGCGCGCATTCCGTCACTCATCTCCTCCACGGTAGGCGGCAACCTGATTCAAAAAGAAAACTATATCGCCGCCGTTATTCTGTTCGTTATCACGGGTGCGGTGAGCTTGTTGGGGCTGTGGCTGTATAAACGCATTAAGAATTCCACAAAAAAATGTTGAAAACGTGTTGACAACGTGTTGACAACTTTTTGCAACAAAGTGTTGCACGCTTGCAACAAACTGTTGTCCCAATCCAATCCAATAAGAATCCGAATACGAATCCTTATCTGAATCCTTAATCCAATGTTCTATTCGAATCCAACTCGCTAACGCGCCTTCTCCCATGTGGAAAACTATGTTGAAACACGGTGGAAAACAAAAAGCCAATCACTCTTTCGAAGTGGTTGGCTTTTCTAATTACAATTCCAATATATGTCGCAGCTCGTCCACCGTAGCGGCGATATGATCGGCACGGGCGGCGGTGAGTTCTTCTCTGCTGCCGTAGCCGTACAGCACACCCACCGTTTCCATACCCAAACGGCG
>JAZQTE010000142.1:0-12096 GCA_045630505.1 Acutalibacteraceae bacterium
ATCGAAACCAGCGGCCGTGTGGAGATCTATCAGGCGGTGGATAAGTTTTACGAATTCAGCCCCGATTTCTTGGGCAACGGCATCGGCTTCCTCACCTATCAGCTGAACACCGTAATGAACGTGGGCGTGGCCTCGGTGCACAACGATTTCCTGCAGCATTTTATTGATTTGGGCTTTTTCGGCTACATTGCGTGGCTGTGCGGAATGACGCTGGTGCGCGTTTTGTATTTCGGACGCAAGGGGAACGTGGAAAATGCGATCGTCACCTTTATGCTTATCGTATATTTGGTGGTCGTATCCTCTACCGATAACACCATGAACTATCCCCTGCTGACGGGCGTGCTGGCGCTGCTGATGATGGGCGGAAACTTTAACGCCAATGCGCGCTCCGCCGAGAAAAAGCTGTTTGGCTATGCCTATAACACCAAGGAAAGCGAAGCGTTGTTATGAAAATTTTGATGGTGAATAAATTTTTATATCCCCGCGGCGGCAGCGAAAGCTATATGCTGTACTTGGGCGAGCATTTTGAAAAGCTGGGACACGAGGTACAGTATTTCGGAATGTACGACAAGCAAAACACCGTGGGAAACGCCTGCGGAGCGTACACACAAAATATGGATTTCCACGGCACGGGCTTGGCGCGTTTTTTGTATCCCTTTAAAATTCTGTATTCCCGTGAGGCCAAGCGCAAGATCATGCAGGTGATCGATGATTTTAAGCCCGATATCGTGCATATGAACAACATCAATTTTCAGTTGACGCCTTCCATTATCTACGGCGTTAAGAAAAAGAAGATCCCGTTGGTGCAAACGGTGCACGATTATCAGATGATCTGCCCGAACCATCTGCTGTATGATTTTGAAAATAACCACCCTTGCGAAAAGTGCGTGGGAGGCAAGCATCGGCATTGTATGAAAAACAAGTGCATTCACGGCTCTCTCGTGAAAAGCATTTTGGGCGTGCTGGAGGCGAAGCTGTATTCCCTGCTGAAGCCTTATAGGCTGGTGGACTTGTTTGTGTGTCCCAGCCGCTTTTTAGAAAACAAGCTGCTGGCGGCGCGTTCGTATTACCAAGGAAAGACCGTTACCTTACATAACTTTATTAATAAGGATGCCTTTTCGGGTACCGATTGCCACACGGAGGATTACGTGGTTTTCGTGGGGCGGCTTTCCAAGGAAAAGGGCATTGAAAATTTGGCGGCTGCGGCGCGGCTTCTCCCCCACTGCCGTTTTAAGGTGGCAGGAAGCGGCCCAGACGAAGCGCTGCTGCACGGTATTCCGAACGTGGAGCTGACGGGCTTTTTAACGGGTGACGAGCTGAAGGCGCTGATGGGAAACGCCAAGGTGCTGCTGCTGCCGTCGGTGTGTTATGAAAATTGCCCGCTTTCGATTTTGGAGGCGCACTGCTTGGGCGTACCCGTGGTGACGATGAACAGCGGCGGTATGGCCGAGCTGGTAACGAACGGCGTAAACGGCGCACTGGTGAACGGGCCCACGCCCGAGGCAATTGCCGAGGCACTGCGCAGCGTTTTGGAAAACGCCGAAGCGTATGCGGCGCTGAAAGAGAATTGCGCCAAGGAAAAGGAACGCATTTTAAGCGTGGAGAGCTACGGCGAGCTCTTACTGCGCGAGTATCAGCGTTTGATGGGAAGGTGATCGCGTGGCACAGCCGAAGGTGAGTATTATTATTCCCGTGTATAACGTGGAGAGCTATTTGGAACGCTGCTTGACCTCATTGCAAAACCAAACGCTGAAGGAGCTGGAGATCATTTTGGTGGACGATTCCTCCACCGATTCCTCCCTGCAGCTTTGCCGCGAGGCCGCTGCCAAGGATGCGCGCATTACCGTGATCCATAAGGAAAACGAGGGCGCAGGCAAGGCACGAAACGTTGCGCTTGCGGCGGCAACGGGTGAATACGTGGGGTTTGTGGATTCCGACGATTTCGTGGAGCCGACAATGTTTCAAACGCTGTACGAAAAGGCCGAAGCGCACGGGGCCGATTTGGTAATGTCGGGCGTGCGGTTTGTGGATGGCAATATGTTCAGCCAAGAGGGCGACTGCGTTTGCAAGCACTATTTCACCGAGGATACCGTGTTTGAAACCGAGGACGAGCTGAAGGAGCTGCGTATGGGGATCGTGGGGGCGTTGCCGCACGAGCCTGACGACAGCAAGTACGGTATGAGCATTTGGAAAAATCTGTTCCGTCACGACGTTATAAAGCAGCACGGCCTTACGTTCCAGTCCGAACGCGAAATGCTTTCGGAGGACGCCTTGTTTATGGTGGATTTTATTTCCTGCATTCGCAAGGCCACGGGCATTGCCGATGCGTTTTACAACTATTGCCGCAACGGGGCTTCCATTTCGAAATCGTATAAGAGGGATCGATTTGAGAAAAGCCTTGTTTTTGTGGGCGAGGTGGAGAAGCGCTTTGCACGCGATATTCCGCAAGCGACGTATAGGCCGTATATTGACCGTTTTTGGCAGGCGATGTGCCGTGTGATCTGCTCGCAGGAGATCCTGCACGCGGGCGAAGAGCACCTGCCGTTTGCCGAGCTGAAAGCACGGCTGAAGGCCGTTTGCACGCATCCGCTCACGCTGCGCACGCTGGGGGCGTATCCGCTGAAGGCGTTGCCGTTTAAGCAGCGCGTGTTTGCCTACGCTATGAAATTCAAGCAGTATTTTCTTTTGAAGATACTGGTGGGATTAAGGAGTAAGTAACGCCTTATGTTTTTTTCTGTGATCGTACCGGTGTATAAGGTGGAGGAGTATCTCCCCTCTTGCATCGACAGTGTATTAAAGCAAACCTTTGCCGATTTCGAGCTGATTTTAGTGGACGACGGCTCGCCCGATACCTGCCCGCAGCTTTGCGAGGAATACGCCAAACGAGATCCCCGTATCGTGGTGCTGCACAAGGAAAACGGCGGGCTGGCCTCGGCAAGGCGCGCCGGCATCCGCATAGCACGCGGCGAGTATGTGTTTAACCTTGATTCGGACGATTTGATTACGCTGGATACGTTGGAAACCGCCCATAAGCTCATTACGGAAACCGCTTGCGAGATCGTTTCCTTTTCGTACCGTTGGGTGAAAAACGGGCAAACCGTAAACCTCACGACCGATACGGTGGAGGAAGGGCTGTACGTCGGCGAGGATATTCGCCAAAAGCTGTATCCCCGATTGCTGATGAACCGCGATATGCAGCACCTTTCGTTCTATCTGGCAGGCAAGGCGATCAAGCGTGAGTTTTTGCTGCCGCACCAGCTGGGCGTGAGTGAAAGCATTTCGCTGGGTGAAGATCTGTGCTGCGTGATGCCCTGCTATCTGCACGCAAGCAGCGTGTACGTGAGCAAAAAGGCGGCGTATTTTTACAACGTGCGTGAAAGCTCGCTGTCGAAGGAATTTAACGTGAAGCAGATCACGCTGATCGAAAACGTGATCCGTGAATTGTGCAAGCACCCCGTAGACCGCGTTCCCGATTTTGAGGAGCAGCTGTGCCGCTATTCCTGCTTTATGTGCTTTACGGTGCTGGCGGCAGCGGCCGAGGGGAATCACAAAAATAAAATTGATGAAATTCAAGCAACCGTTGCGCAATCAATACACGCCGAGAAGATACAAGCCGCCGCGTGGGGGCACGTTTCTCCGAAAAGCCGTATCGCTTTTGCGCTGATGAAGCGAAACCGTTACCGCTTGGCGTTTTATTTTCTGAATGCGTGTAAAACGCTGCGTATTATGATAAAAGGAAGATGATCGTATGAAGCCTGCTATTTCGGTAATTATGAGTGTATACAACGGCGAAACGTATCTCGTTGAAGCCGTGGAAAGCGTGAGAAGCCAAACCTTTGAAAACTGGGAATTGGTGATCATCAACGATTGCTCCACCGATTCCACGCCTGCCCTTTTGGCCGAGCTTGCAGCGAAGGACGAGCGTATTAAAGTGCACACTAATGAGGTAAATTTAAAGCTTCCCACGTCACTTAACAAAGCCATTTCGCTGTGCGAGGGTAAGTATATCGCCCGTATGGACGCCGACGATATTTGCTTGCCCGACCGTTTGGAAAAGCAGTTCGCCTTTATGGAGGCGCATCCCGAGGTGTCGCTTTCCTCCTGCCGTTTTATGACGATGAAAAACGGCGTGTTTGCTTCGGGCGGAGCAGGCGGCCGTTGCGACAGCGAGGCGCTGCAGGCGATGCTGTTCGTTTCGAATCCCATTTTGCATCCCGGTGTGATCGCCAAGGCCGACGTAATGAAAAAATACGGCTACGATACCACGCTGACGTGCACGGAGGATTTGGAGCTGTGGACGCGTATGGCGGCGCAGGGCGAAACGCTGCAGATCCTTCCCGAATGCCTGCTGCTTTACCGCCTGCACGACAAGCAGATCACCAGCACCACGCTGGAGCGGCAGCGCACGGAGGTGCTGAAGATCCAAAAAGCCTATTACGCGGCGCTGCTGAACGGCTTGGACGAGCAATGGTTTGAGTTTTACATTAACGGCGTGTATTTCCGCGAGGGTGCCGATATTGAAAAATTCCTTGCCTTCGCGAAATGGCTGCGCAAGGCCGCCGGTGCAACGGTGAGCAAGGCGGCGCTGGATTACGCGTTGTTTGAAATTTTGGCCGAATATAAACGGCGCGGTATGGCTAAAGCCGCCGTACTGAAGGCAACGCTGCATTTTAGCCCGTTTTTCGTGGTGAAGGAGCTGTTGCGCAGAAAGCACAGCGCCAAAGCGGATATTGCCAAGTGCCGTGAAACGGCACGCTTGCGCGGACTTATACAAACGGGTGGTACCGAGGAGTTCCCACTTTTTGAGAAACCGTAACAGGAGCAATTGCTATGCATTTTTTTGAGTATCCCTACGTTATCATTACGAGCCTTGTGATCGCTTTCATCGTGATGGGCATCATCGCCTTGTGCTTTACGCTGAAATCCGTGAAGACGGCACGTGGCTCTGCGGAAAAAAGCTTTTGCGGAATCGGAAGAATTGAAGCCAACTTTGAAAAGGCAGGAGCCGCACGGCAAAACCGTTGCCTCATTTATATTTCTATGTCCCTCGATGCGATGATCCGTCTGTATTCGGAATCGAAGGCGCTGCGTATGTACGAGCAGGTGAAACGCATTCTGCTGTTTCATTTCGGCAAAAACGGCAACATATCGCTTTACGGGCAGGAGAATTTCGTTGTACTCAGCTATTTGAGCGCCGAGCCGTTGGCACTGCTGATTGAAAAATGCAACGAGGAGATCGGTGACGTGTTTGCCAAATACGGGGCCGTGAACGTAGTGCATCTGCACTTCGGCTGTCACGCCACCACCGCTACCGACCTTCCTTTTAAAACGGCGCTCACACGGGCCAAGCAGGCGTGCAGTATGGCGGAGGATCGGGCGGAGCTTTCGTGTGAGTGGAACGCCTCGGGCAGCAAGGAATTTGAACGCAAAATCAAAATTGAAAACTCCATTGAAAACGAGATCGAAAATAATCATTTCTTTTTGGAATACCAGCCCGTGCTGGACGCGCACACCAATCGCATCATCGGTGCCGAGGTGCTGGCGCGCCTGAACTCCCCCACCGAAGGAATCTTGATGCCACCGTTCTTCCTTGGCGCCGTGAATAGCGTGGGGCTTAACCAAAAGTTCGACTATTATATTTTTGAAAAGAATTGCAAGTGGATCGCCAACGACAAGGCGGTGCGTATGGATTACGTGTACACCATCAATTTTTCGCGCCACACGCTGTGCGACGAACACTTTGCCGATACCATTATCGACATTGTGGAGCAATACGGCCTTTCGTATTCGTGCTTGGCCGTTGAAATTCTGGAGGACAAGGACCTGACGGCGGAAGAAAAGTCCGTCACGCGAAGCAATCTGATGCGATTGCGCGAAAAGGGGGTACTGATCCTGCTGGACGATTTCGGCAAGGGGTATACCAATTTCGGTGATTTGAAGGATTTTGCCATCAACGTGGTGAAGATCGACAAATCCATCACGCAGGCAGCCACCGACAATGACGGCTTTTTAATTCTTAAAAACATTATTCGCACCGCGCACGATCTGCGGTTTAAGACACTGTGCGAGGGGATTGAGACCGAAGAACATCAACGGCTTGTCGTGGAGGCCGGCTGCGATATTCTGCAGGGATATCGCTTCTATCGTCCCATGCCTGTAACGCAGCTGGAGGAATTGCTGGAAGCACAGCGATGACTGAAAGCAACCCTAAACGGAGGAACGCATCGTGAAATTTGTCCATTTATCCGACCTGCATATCGGCAAGCGACTGAATGAGTTTTCGCTTTTGGAGGATCAACAGTATATTCTCCAAAAGATCCTCAACGTTATAGACGAGGTGCGCCCCGACGGCGTTATCATTGCAGGCGACGTATACGATAAATCGGTGCCGTCGACCGAGGCGGTGGGGCTGTTCGACGATTTTTTGGTGCGCCTTTCGCAGCGTGCACTTAAGGTGTTTGTTATCAGCGGCAACCACGATTCGGCCGAGCGTATTGCCTTTGGCGGCCGCTTGATGGACAAGAGCGGCATTTATATGTCCCCCGTGTATAACGGGCAGGTGGAGCCGATCGTCTGCGGTGACGTGAACGTGTATCTGCTGCCCTTTGTGAAGCCCACACACGTGAGGTATTATTACCCCGAAGCCACCGTCGAATCCTATACCGATGCGATGCGCGTGGCGGTGGAGGCTATGCACGTGGACGAAGAACGCTGCAATATTTTGGTGACGCACCAATTCGTCACAGGCGCCGAGCGCACCGAGTCGGAGGAGATTTCGGTGGGCGGTACCGACAACGTGGACGTTTCGGTGTTCGATGCGTTTGATTACGTGGCGCTAGGACACATTCACCGTGCGCAGCCCTGCGGTCGCGAAACGGTGCGCTACTGCGGCACGCCGCTGAAATATTCGTTTTCGGAGGCGAAGGACGAAAAGAGCGTAACGGTGATCGATATCCGCGGTAAAAAGGATATTACGCTTTCCTTTATTCCGCTTGAGCCGAAACGGGATATGGTGGAGCTTCGCGGCACCTACGAGGAGCTTACGAAAAAGAGCTTCTATGAAAACACGAGCTATTCCGAGGATTATACGCATATCACACTCACCGACGAGGAGGATATTCCCGACGTTATTACGAGGCTGCGTGTGATCTACAAGAACATTATGAAGCTGGATTACGATAACAAGCGCACGCGAGCTGTCAGCGAAATTACGGGCGCCGAAGACGTGGAAAGAAAATCGCCGCTTGAGCATTTTTCCGATTTCTACGAGCAGCAAAACGGACAGCCGATGAGCGAGGAACAGACGGCGCTTGTGACGGCGTTGATTGAAAAAATTTGGGAGGGGAAATAAATGCGGCCGCTTAAGCTTACCGTTTCGGCGTTTGGCCCTTATGCGGACGTGGCCGAATTTGATTTTGAAAAGCTGGGTGCAAACGGCCTCTATCTCATCACGGGAGAAACGGGCGCCGGTAAGACGACGATTTTCGACGCCATTACCTACGCCCTTTACGATGAGCCCAGCGGCGAAAACCGCGACAAGACGATGCTGCGTTCGCAATACGCCGATATTGGTACCGAAACCTACGTGAAGCTGGTGTTTGAGTATCGCGGAAAGGAATACACCATTATCCGCAGCCCCGAACAAGAACGCAAGGCCAAGCGCGGCGACGGTACGGCCACGCAAGCGGCCAAGGCTGTGCTGACAATTGCGGGGCGTGAGCCGATTGATAAAAGGGTAAAAGAGGTTAACGCCGAGATCGAAGGCATTATCGGCATTGACCGCGACCAATTCCGCCGCATCGCCATGATCGCGCAGGGGGATTTTTTAAAGCTGCTGTTGGCCCCCACCGAAGAACGGATGAAGATCTTTCGCCATATCTTTAAAACCGCACCGTATGAGCGGCTGCAAGAGGAGTTGTATGCAGAAGCCAAGGTTCTTGAAGACGAGTGCGAACGCATTGGGCGAAGCATTGAGCAATACAAAAGCGGCATCGTTTGTGACGAGGATAATCCCGATAGCCTTGAGGTGAAAAAAGCCCAAAACGGCGAGTTGACAATGGAGGACACCCTGCAGGTGCTGAAAAAGCTGATTGCCGACGATGAAGGTGCCGAAAAGGCAATCGACAGTAAAATAGAAAGCCTAAAAAAAGAGCTGGACACGGTGAAGGCCAACTTGCAAAAAGCCGAGGCACTGGCGAAGGCGAAGAACGATTTGGCAAGCAACGCCGCCGCTTTAGAAAAGAAGAAACAAGAGCAGGAGGCGGTTACAGCCGCTTTTAATGAAGAAAAGGATAAGCAGCCGCAGGTGCAAGCCTTGCGCGCAAAAGCAACTACGGTGAAGGCGGCGTTGCCCGATTACGAGGAGCTGAAGGAAAAGAAGGAAAGCGTTGCCGAAAACGACAGTTATCTTGAGGGCAGCAACACACAGCTGGCCAAAGCAGATGAGCGCATACACGCCATCGAAGGCGATATTGCCTCGCTGAAAGAGGAAAGCAAGCGTTTAGAGAAGGCCGGCGAAGAAAAAGAGAAGTGCGAAAGAGAAAAAGAGCGCACCGACGAAGCCTGCAAGGCTTTAACGGAGCTGAACGAGGATATTCGCGCCGTTAAGCAGGCAGAGAAGACGTATCAAGAGGCGGCTGCCGACTACACGAAAAAGCAAGGCCGATACGAGGATACAAACAACGAGTATCTCGCGCAGCAGCGTGCGTATTTTAATGCGCAGGCCGGTATTTTGGCCGATACGCTGCAGGACGGCGTCCCCTGCCCCGTTTGCGGTTCTACGAACCATCCGCACGCAGCAACCAAGCCTGCGAACGCACCCACCAAGGACGACTTGGATGCGTTGCAGAAAAAGCTAAAAAGCGAGGAAGCGTCTGCCAACGAGGCGAGCCGGCTTGCAGGAAAGCTCAAGGGACAGTTAGAAGAAAAGCGTGATGCGGCCGTAAGGAAAGCGGCCGAGCTGATAAACTGCGTGACGCTTGAGGAGGCCGAGCCGCTGATTGCTGCCAAGCTGTTGGAAATGCAAAGCAAGCTCCAAACGCTGAACGGGCAGATCACCGAAGCCGAGCAACATATCAACCGCCGCCGTTTGGTGGAGGAAACGCTGCTGCCGCAAAAGAACGAAGCCTTGGAGCAAACCAAGAGTAAAAAAGCGGCTATCGGCAACGAGGTAACACGCAAAACCGTTCAAAACGAGGAATTTAAAAAGCGCATCGGCGAGCTTACACAGAAGCTTGAAAAAGAAGCGCTGCCCGCAACCAAGGAAACGGCAGTGGCGGAAATTGACCGCTTTGAAGGCGAAGCGCACCGCTTGGAGGATGCTTTTACCCGTGCGCAAGAAGCGTTAGTGCGATGCAATCAGGCCATAGCGGAGTTGGAGGCGGCGAAGAAAGAGATTGAAAAGCAATTGGAAAACGGCGCCGAAATCGACGTTGAGAAGGAGCTTGAACAGAAAACGCTGCTTGAAAACGAGGAGAACGCCTTGGATCAGCGCGCCAAAAAGGCGCACAGCCGTTTAACCACCAATCGCGCGGCATTGCAAAATCTGGAGGCAAAGGCCGACGAGCTGATTGCCGCCGAGCGCCGCTACGCGACGGTGAAGGGCTTGTCCGATACGGCACGCGGAAGGCTTGCAGGTAAGGAAAAAATTATGCTGGAAACGTATATTCAAATGAATTACTTTGACCGCATTATTAACCGTGCCAACACGCGCCTTATGATTATGACCAACGGACAATACGATCTCGTGCGGCGCAAGGAGGCAGCCTCGAAATCGGGAAAGAGTGGCTTGGAGCTTGACGTTATCGACCATTATAACGGCACACACCGCAGCGTGAAAACGCTCTCGGGCGGTGAATCGTTTAAGGCGTCGCTGGCACTGGCGCTGGGGTTGGCCGATGAGATCACGTCTTCGGCAGGCGGCATTCAGTTGGATACCATGTTTATCGACGAGGGCTTCGGCTCGCTGGACGCCAACTCGTTGGATACCGCTATGAAGGCGCTTATGTCGCTGGCCGAGGGAAACCGTCTGGTGGGGATCATCTCGCACGTGGACGAGCTCAAGCGGCGCATCGACAAGCAAATCGTGGTAACGAAAGACAAAACCGGCGGCAGCAAGGCCGAAATCATCGTATAAGGAAAGCCCCCACGCAGTGCGTGGGGGCTTGGTTTTTGCTGTTAAGAGAGCGTGATATTCGAAAACGTGTTGCCGCCCTTTTGAATGACGAAATCGGAGCTGAGGTTGCCTGCCGTCGGCTGCTGCGGGCCACCGAAGCCCTCGGGCAGAGCAGGGCGCTCCCCTTGCGGCAACCGATCGTCGAACGCAAAACCATCCTGCGGGGGCGCAGGGCGTTCGTCCTGCGGTTGTCTGTCAAAGGGGAATTCACCATTTGGCCGTTCGGGGCGTTCGCCCTGCGGTGCGCCGCCGAAGCCGCCCGCCGCACCGCCCGTGCGACCGCTGAATTGCTTATCGCCGCTCCACAGTGTATAGCTGCCTTCCTTTAGGTTGGGGGCGCTGTATACCAACACGGAAAAATCGTTCTGCACTTCGTAGTCCATCACCGCGTTCCCATCGCTGTCTTTTAGTTTGAGCGGCGTTCCCGTTTTCTGTTTCCCTGCGAAATTGAACACGGCGTAGGTTTGGCCACCTTCCTCGATGCGGTCCAGCATACTGCCCGTGGCAAGCACGGTACCACCGTTTATATGAATTCCCTTATCCGAATCGATACCGCTGTCGGCGCTTTTGGCACACGCAGCAGCGGTGACGGTGCCGCCGTTAATGACAAGCCAGCCGTTGGAATCGATACCGTCACCCTCGCCGGTTTCACCCGTGACGGTGATGGCAAGTGTGCCGCCGTTGACGGTGGTGACGGAGATGCCGTCCACGTTGGTGTTGATGCCGTCATTGCCCGAGTTGATGCAAATATTTCCGCCGTTGAGCGTCAAGTGCAGTTCCGTATCAAGTCCCTCGTTTTCGGCGTTGACGGTGAGCTTGCCCGTGCCCTTTTTGCCGCCGCTTACGTTCATCGACATTTTGGAATACACCGCGCCGTCGTATTTATGAAGCTTTTCAGCGTCTTCCACTTTGGTGTTGTTCGCATCCAGCACCACGCTGTCGGGCTCATAAATACGAGCCACATAGGAGCCGTTAACGGTGTTTTCCGTATCGTCGGCAATCACGAGATTAGCACCTGCCGCGGAGGTATCCACATCCTTGGTGGCTGTATCCTCATCCTTGGTGCCGCATTCGTATACACGGTAGAAAATAATGGCCGGAGCCACCGTGCAGGTGATATCGGTACCGTTTAAAATCAGCGTGACCACGGCGTATTCATCTTTTTTGGCATCCTTACCGAGATCGACGGCGATCTGCCCGCGTGCAAGCGTGCCGCTTACACGATAGGTACCTGCCTTGCTGATGTGCACCACCGTGTGCGCTGCTGCCTCCTCGGCCGTGTGGGCATCGTCTGCCTCGCCTTCACCGTAGGTGAAATCCTTGCCGTCTTCATAGTACACGATGTCCTTCGCCACGTAAACGGCGCTTGTGGGGTTCGCCGAGGCGTTTTCACCGTCCACCGCTACACGGGAGTCGCTCAGCGTGATCTCGGTGATATCGGCGGTTTCAAGCGATGTTTCGCCACAAGCGGTGAGCAGCAACAGCAGCGCCGCAGAGATCGCCAATACTTTTTTGAATAGCATACTATCACCCTTCCTTAAGTATATGGTACGTCAGCCGTATCCATGTTTTGTGTAATTTTTGTAAACAAAATATAAACGTTACCGCCTGAGCGCCGAGGGAGAAACGCCGTATTGTTCTTTAAAGCAATTGGTAAAATACGCCGCATCGGCAAAGCCGCAGGCAGCCGCCACGGCGCTCACCGAACGGTCGGTTTCGGAAAGCAGCAGGCGTGCTTGCTCCAAGCGCAGCTGGCGAATGTAGCGCATCACCGTCATTCCCGTGAGCTTTTTAAATTTGCGGCAGAAATACGCTTCGTCGTAGCCAAAGAGGCGGCTGAGCGTGGCCGATGAAATCGGTTCGGTGAAATGCGCGTTGATATGCGCGATCACACGGCTGAATTTTTCTTCCAACGGCGGCGG
>JAZQTE010000143.1:0-8617 GCA_045630505.1 Acutalibacteraceae bacterium
CAAAATTCGGCGGGCTGTCGAGGCGCCAGCCCCTACAATGCCGATTCGAGCTTGTAGGGGACGGCCCCCGGACGTCCCGTAATGAGATTGCACGAACCTCGGCAGAAGCCGAAACAGCTCCCCTACGGTGTTGGTTTTAGATTGTGCAGAAAGAAAGCAAAAGCTCTGTGCCACGGTCGAAATTTGCCGGGCGATAGCGAGAACGGCAAATTTCGAGCACCGCAAAACCTCCCGCTTTTTCGCACAAAATTCGGCGGGCTGTCGAGGCGCCAGCCCCTACAATGCCGATTCGAGCTTGTAGGGGACGGCCCCCGGACGTCCCGCAATGAGATTGCACGAACCTCGGCAGAAGCCGAAAAAGCTCCCCTACGGTGTTGGTTTTAGATTGTGCAGAAACAAAAGTTTCGTTATCTCTCCCTCAGTCACGCCTGCGCGTGACAGCTCCCTCGTCAGAGAGAGCCGTTTGGGATTGCTAAAAACAAAGGCGAGAGAGGATTTTACCCTCTCTCGCCCGTTTTTTTCTTTTCTGTCAAGACACAGAACTGTTCTCTGCCTTCTTAATGGGATAAAAAGTTACGTTGTCAGATTCCGAAGTCCCGTTCGGAGGAACTAAATATAATTGGTTTTCGTAAAAGAAAATTTTAGCAATAAAGATTAGACTGGGATTTTCTTTCCAAACAAAGGCTATCACATTCCCACCCTTTTTATGATATTCGTCCCGCACCTCTTGAATCTCAATAGGCTCTTCTACAATATCGGATATTTTCTTTCCGTTCAAATTCGTTAACAAATAACAACGCTTTTCCTTTTCCGATTTTGATACGCTGTTTAGGTAAAAGATATCCGTATATTCCATATCCAGCCAATTATCAAGTAACGGTTTTTGTAGATAAAGATCCTCACAAAACACTATAAAATCCGGCTCGCTTTCTTTGTTTGCATATACCCTGCCGCGTTTTCCCGATTTCAACTGTACCTCACCGATCGCAGATAGATTATTAGCGCTTCTGCTTCTCCATTGATTCGCAATCGTATATAATTGCTCTTTGTAATAGATCGTATCCGGATAAACAATTAACTCTTTATTAGGTTTCAAAGGAGAGCAAGCGGTTGAAATTAAAAAGAACAACGGTAATACAAGGAGAATATAAATACATTTTCTCATATTCTTCGCCCCATTTTTGTTTATTCTTTTTCCGTCAAGGAAACAACAGAACTGCCACCTGTCTTCCCTGTGTTCTTACATCAAATCTATTGGTTCATCTTCCGGAAAAATTGAAATGAAAAGAACAACATCTTCGTTGGACAAGCCTACGTAGATCGTTTGGTTACTTTCCGAAGGGTATTGTAGCACTCCGCCGTAAGATGTCTGCGTCACCGATCCAATGTATATCTCTTTTGAAAGATCGTTCAGAGTAGATTTCCCGACAATGATATTTTGAAAATCCGCCATCGTATAGCTATCTTTTTTTACAACGACCGTTTTCTTCTCTTCCAGCGACGAACAGGCACTAATACTGAACAAAAGAAACAAACACAACACAGCGATGGCACATTTTTTCACAATTACCACTCCTTACTTGACCGAAATAGCATAATAACGCGTTTCACTATTGTAATAGTAACCACGGTAACGAATGGGATTGATATTGCCTTGGTGACGGGGGTACAACTTTATTATAAAAAGACTTTGCCGTTTTGTCAAGAAAGAAAAGGCGAGAGAGGATTTTACCCTCTCTCGCCCCATTTTTGTTTATTCCTTTTCCGTCAAGGAGACAACAGAACTGCCGCCTTGTGTTCTTTCGCTCACAAAATGTCAGTCGCTAAATCCTTTGGTTCGATATTAAATCTTTCTAAAAAATATCCCAATTCCTTTGTTCGGGCACCGCCACCATCAAACATACCAATTGCTACAAATATTAATCGCTGTTCTGCATCGGAAAAAAGTATTTTACCAACCTTAGCTCTTTCCAACACATATAAATCATTTGTACTTTTATTTGAGGATGATGATTTCCAAATTTCATATTCATGTGCAATTGTGTGCTCACAAAAAGAACTGTCGTACGGAAAAACATTACTAGCTTGTTTATCCACTATTGATAAAATCAACGAATTATATTTGTCTTTATCTTCTATCACAAACTCCAAATACGCCTCATAGGCATAGGTGTCTCCGCGAATTGCTTTGTAGTGGTACTCCACATCTGAAAAAGATTCTTCAATCGCTGCAGGAAAAAAAGAAGATACAAATTCTTGTGGTTCTTCGTTGGAATAGTTTCCGACTATTTTTAAGTAATTTCGAGGGTCGTTTGTCTCATACACGCCAAAAAGTACGTGAGCAAAAATGCCTATAGTGACACCGAGAACGAGCAGAACGCTTGCTATAGCAATAAGCGTTATTTTAACCGTTTTTTTCATTATAAGAACCTCCTAGCAAGAATTATAAGTTCTCAAAAATTTCTTCGACAAGCCCTTTGTACTCGCTTTCAACATGTTTCATAAAGCACTCTCCTTAATAACTAATCAGTAGTGATGGCCGAATCGTTATTTTCATCCTCTGCCTGTATCGTCGCACAGGTAAATCAGCTTGTTGTTACCCGTCATTTCGCCGTACAACCTGCCGCCGACGTTACAATTTTATTATAAAAAGGCTTTGCCGTTTTGTCAAGAAAGCAAAGGCGAGAGAGGATTTTACCCTCTCTCGCCCGTTTTTTATTCTTTTTCCATCAAGACACAGAACCGTCCCCTGTGTTCTCTGTGTTTTCTCTGTGGCTTTAGTTGTTATTCGTTTGAATTGGTGTCAACCGAATCGGCGCCATCTCTTTTTTTACCCAATTTTTTTGTAATAACTTCCAAGAAGCAACCCAAAAAACGACGCCGAACGGCAACGGAAAGAATTATAACCAAAAAGCCAAAAGTTAAATATAGCAAATCTCTCACGATGCAATACTCCCATCCTACTGATTATTAATAGAAATTCTCAATATAATAATACTGTTTACCTTCTATGTAAAAGTCGTGATAATTCCATTCGAAAAAAAGTAACATTTTCTTCCAAAAATGGGAGGTCTATTGCGATTGATTATTTGCTGCTGTAGGTGCTGTAGAATTCCAGATTGTAACGGCCGAGCGCGATGTCCGACAGCCCTTCGATCACGCCTGCATACTGACCGGCGACGCTTTCGGCGTGGTCAGCTTCCCACGTGCCCTCTGCCACCAGCGGGCCGGAGCCGCTGTACAAGCGCCAACCGAAGCTGGGCGTGGTGGGCGTGGAGTCGCCGCTGGAATAGGAGATGCCGCCCTTGAACGACAGCTTCAGCTTGCCGTTGTTGAATTCATACGTCACTTCGTCGATGCTGAATTCGAAGGCCGACTTATTGTGGTCGGCAGGGTAACGGAGAACCACGGGATAGGTGATCTTCTCCAAAGCCACTTCCTTTACCGACACCTTGCAGGTAGCCTTCACGCCGTTCGCGGCCGTGGCCGTGATCACCGCTTCACCCTTGGCTTCGCCCGTTACGGCACCGTTGGCATCCACCGTAGCAACCGCAGGGTTGGAAGAAGTCCACGTAAGCGTCTTGTCTGCATTGTCGGGCGTAACGGTGGCTTTCAGCGTCACCATTTCGCCTTGCGTCAAATCCACGGAATCCTTATTGAACTTAATGGATTTCACTTGTACCGCCGAGGAATCGGGAATCTTGCAGCGTACGCAAGCGCCCTTATAGAAATAGTGGCCCAACGCAGGCTTCACTTCGGCACCGCAATCGTTGCACTTGCCGGCTTCCAAGCAAGAAGCCTTGCTTGCCGATTCGTGCTTGCAGCCCGTATTTGCCACCGTGGTGGTCGAGGTGGGTTTGTTTTCCTCTTGCTTCACCGTGGTGGTAGTTTCGTTTTCCCCTTCGGTAGTAGTAACGTCATCCGCTACTTCCACTGTGGTCGTGGTGTTATCTTCCACGTCGCCCACCGTGGTGGTGACGGTTTCACCTGCCGTAGTGGTAACCGTTGTGGTGGTCGCGGTATCGCCGCCTTCGCCGCCGCAAGCAGCAAACGACAGCATCATCAGCGCGACCAATACAATTGCTAATACTTTACGCATAATGCTCTCTCCTTTGTTTTAATAACTTTTCTCATCCTACCATATTTCGCGCTTTTCGTCAAGATAAAAACAACGGCCGCCGATAATTTCATTGGCGGCCGTTTCCGTTCTTTCAAAAGCTCTTGATTTTTTTGCTGCGCTCACGCTCGTAATACTGCATTCGCCGTATCAACCTGCGCTGAACCAACAAGGCCCGCTTGCACGGAATACCCAGCTTATCTGCCAGCTCTTGCATCTTGTGCATCGGTTCTTCGTCTAATTCCAAAAGCAATTCCATGGTGCTCTTTTCCCGCAGAACTTCCGAAACGAAGTGATGCCGAACCTCAATCAACTCGTCTGTTTCGATATCGGGAATAAAATCGCCAAGCGCTTTTTCCTTGTTCGACACAAAACTCCTCCACAACACGTATTGTTGAGTTTCAATTAATCCAAGAAATCCTTGAGCTTCTTGCTGCGGCTGGGATGACGCAGCTTCCGCAGTGCCTTCGCCTCGATTTGACGAATGCGCTCACGCGTAACGTCGAATTCCTTACCCACTTCCTCCAGCGTACGGGAGCGGCCGTCCTCTAAACCGAAGCGCAGCGCCAGCACCTTGTTTTCACGGGGAGTCAGCGTTGCCAGCACCTCACGCAGCTGCTCCTTCAGCAGCATATGCGATGCCGCATCGGCAGGCGCAAGCGCCTCGTCGTCGGGAATAAAGTCGCCAAGATGGCTATCTTCCTCTTCACCGATCGGCGTTTCCAGCGATACGGGCTCTTGTGCAACTCGCATGATCTCGCGCACCTTGTCGGCAGGCATTTCCAGCTCCACGGCAATTTCTTCCGCCGTGGGCTCGTGACCGTTCTTGTGCAGCAGCTGGCTCGATACCTTCTTCACCTTATTGATGGTTTCCACCATATGCACGGGAATACGAATGGTGCGCGCTTGGTCGGCAATCGCACGGGTAATGGCTTGGCGGATCCACCACGTAGCGTAGGTAGAGAACTTAAAGCCCTTGGTGTGGTCGAACTTTTCCACCGCCTTGATAAGGCCCAGATTGCCCTCTTGAATCAAATCCAAGAACTGCATACCGCGGCCGACGTAACGCTTCGCAATGCTGACGACCAAACGCAGGTTGGCTTCCGACAAACGCTTTTTGGCATATTTATTGCCTTCGGCGATCTTAATAGAAAGCTCGATCTCCTCTTCGGGCGTGAGAAGCGGCACGCGGCCGATCTCCTTGAGGTACACCTTCACGGGATCATCGGTGATCACACCGTCGGCCGAGCCGTCGTTTTCTTCGTTTTCCACCGTTTCCAAAACGGCATCCATATCCTGAAAGGCAGTTTCGGTGAAATCGTCCACGATTTCCACGTTGTAGCTTTCCAGCACCTCGTACAGCTTGTCCATCTGCTCGGGATCGAAATCCAACGTTTCCATCGCGTCCATCAATTCCTGCGTCGTCAACTTACCCTTGACACGACCGGCTTCGATGAGCTCGTTGTAGACGGTCTTCTTGTCCTTCTTGCCGATGCTCAGATCCAACGCTTCCTCCTCGCTGACGATCGGCTCGTAAGCAACTTCCTTGAGTACGTCGATTTTCTTCTCTGACATAGTGGTTCCTCCCTTTATATTATGACTTCATTTTTTTGAGAATTTCCAGTTTCTTTTGTATCTCCTCGGGTGTCATCTCCGAAGGATCCTTTAAAGCGGACAGCTGATGTTCTCGCTTTATCACACTTGCAAATTGCAGCGCATCGTCTGCCGTCCACGCAATACCGTGTTCACGGGCGTTCTTCAGCATCTTGGTCACGTAAGACATCTCATCCGGCTCGTATTCCTCGGAAAGCGCCGTGAGGTCGATCACCAAATTATCACGATAGCGTTGCAGCAGCTTTTCGTACAATTGCCGATTGAACATCGTGGAAAATTCATCGGGTGCAAGTATCGGCTCCAGCTTTTTCAGCATATCGGGATGAAACAGCAGCATACCCAGCAGTGATTCCTCGGCATTCACCGCTCGCGCGTTTTTGGCGGCTTCCTTGTTCACCGTACGGCGCGTGGCCTCCGCCTTTTGAATCACCTGCGACATTTGCTGATCCTGCTGTTGCTTCTTGCGGTATTTTATCTGCTCCTTCACCAGCTCCTTCAACGCTTCTTTCGAAACCGAAAGATCATTCGATAAGCGGCTGATATACACATCTCTCTCCACGGCATCGTTCAACCCGGCAAGCAGCTTCGCCGCTTCGCGCAGATAGTTAACCTTGCCGTCCGACGTGGTAAGCAGATGGCGGCTCCCCAGCTCTACCAGCTGATATTCTACGTCGTTTGCCGAGCGTTCCATCAGCAGTTTAAACCGTTCGGGGCCGTTCTTCTTAATAAATTCGTCGGGGTCCTTACCGTCGGGAATACTGACGAGGCGAATGCGCATTCCCGTTTCACGCAGATATCCAATGGCACGCTCCGCGCCCTTCTTCCCTGCGGCATCGGCATCGAAAATAAGCACCGCTTCGTCGGTGTATCGGGCCATCAGCCGTGCGTGATCCGCCGTGAAGGACGTACCGAGAGCGGCCACCGCATTGGTAAAGCCCGCTTGGTGCAGAGCGATCACATCCATATACCCTTCGCACAGGATCAACCGTTCCTGCTTGCTTTGCTTGGCAAAGTTTAAGGCAAACAGATTGTTCGTCTTTTTAAATACCATCGTTTCGCCGCTGTTTAGGTATTTGGGCTTGGAATCGTCCAGCACACGGCCGCCGAAAGCGATCACGTTACCGCGCACGTCAATGATGGGAATCATTACGCGGTGGCGGAAAATATCGTGTACCCCGTGCCCGCTCTTGTTACGGGCGCAAAGCCACGCAAGCACCAATTCCTCTTCGTGAAAGCCCATTTTCTTGAGGTTATCCCGCAGAAAATCGAAGCTTTGCGGCGCATACCCCAACCCAAAATGGCGAATGGTGGCATCGCTGTAACCGCGGCTATGATAATAATCCAGCCCCACGCGGCCACCCTCGGAATACAAAAACTTATGAAACAGCCGTGCTGCTTCGCGGTTAGCCTCCAAAATACGCACACGGCGTTTGGCAGCAGCGTCATCCTTGCCCTGCTCGGGCATCGGCATTCCTGCGCGGTCGGCCAACAGCTTCACAGCGTCGATATAACTCAAATTTTCAATACGGCGAATAAACGTAATCACGTCACCGCCCGCACCGCAGCCAAAGCAGTAAAACGAAGCGGTTTCGGGATACAGATTAAACGACGGCGTTTTTTCGCCGTGGAAGGGGCATAGCCCCACCAGATTCCTGCCGCGCCGCTTGAGCGCAACGTAAGACGAAACCACGCTTTCAATATCGTTTTTCGCCACCAATTCTTGTAAAAAGCTATCGGGTAACATTCAATTCATCCTTTCTCTTCTTTTCCGTTTTTCATCTTTTCAATAGCGTTCGTTTTGGTTTTATACTCACATCCCCCGAATCCCCGACACCACGGGCCAGCCTTGCGGAATGAACAGCTCGTTATACATTTGCACGGCAAAGGTATCCGTCATACCCGCAATATAATCGCACGCCGCCCGTGCAGCACCTTCTTTTTCGTACACAGAGCGGAATTCCGGCGGTAACGAATCGGGCTTTGCCATAAAATGGGCAAATAAACGGCTGATAAATTCATCCACTTTCTTTTCTTCGTTTTTGGCGACGGGATTAAAATACAGCCGTTCAAACATAAACGAATGCAGTTTATCAAACGCTCCCCACACCTCGGCCGACATGGTGATATCGTCCTCGCTGTTATCAATGATCGAACCGATCATCGTGTTAAAGCGTTCGTTGCGAGTAGTCCCCAGCACCGTCGTAACGTCGCTCGGGATCTCCGCCTCCGAAAACACGCCGGCACGAATGGCATCGTCGATATCGTGGTTTATGTAGGCCACCTTATCGGCAATACGCACGATACGGCCTTCCAGTGTGGCGGCTTGTTCACCCGTGGTATGGTTTAAAATGCCGTCGCGTACCTCCCACGTAAGATTCAGCCCCTCACCGTCTTTTTCAAGAAGCTCCACCACGCGCACGCTTTGCTCGTAATGGCGAAAGCCGTTCGCCATACAACGGTTAAGTGCCCGTTCACCTGCGTGGCCGAACGGCGTATGCCCCAAATCGTGTGCCAGCGCCACCGCCTCGGTCAGATCCTCGTTCAAGCGCAGTGCGCGAGCCACCGTGCGTGCGATTTGCGAAACCTCCAGCGTATGTGTCAGGCGAGTGCGGTAATGGTCACCTTCGGGTGACAAAAACACCTGCGTTTTGTGACGCAAGCGCCGAAACGCCTTGCAGTGCAACACTCTGTCGCGATCGCGCTGAAAATCCGTGCGAAAATCGCAAGGCTCTTCGGGAATAAGGCGACCTCGGCTTTCGGCCGCCAGCGCCGCTCGCGGCGACAGCATCTGCCGTTCGATCTCTTCGGTTCTGAGTCTTGGTACCATAGTTGCACCGCCTTTTTGTCTTTCTATCTCTTTATAAGTCGGAGGCCAAGCGGTCTTAG
>JAZQTE010000144.1:0-2661 GCA_045630505.1 Acutalibacteraceae bacterium
AGCGAAGCGGCACTCGCGGTAGTGAATGACAGTCCGGTGGACTGTCAGAGCCGCGAGTGGACCGAGCCGCAGCGAGACCGCCTCGACAGCCCGCACAGCCTCCCCTGTGTAAGGGGAGGGGGACCGCCGTAAGGCGGTGGAGGGGTTGTCCCCCCCTCGGACACCCCCATTACGGGACGGCCGGGGGCCGTCCCCTACGAAGCAGCTTCGTACGCCAAATTCCGCACAATCTCGTTTCGTGTGTAGGGGGCGGCGCCTCGACGCCCCGTTTGGCCCCCTCGGGAGGGGGCTGTCACCGCAACGCGGTGACTGGGGGGGCCCGACGCGCCATAGAGAATTGTACGCGTACCATTGTTTTGCATAAATCCATTATTCCCGCAATCTCCCTCAGTCTCGCCGCAAGCGGCTCGACAGCTCCCTCTCGGAGGGAGCCTACCTGTGGGCGCTCGCAAACGCTCACCCAAATCACAAAACAAAAACGGCGTTGCTCTCGCAACGCCGTTTTCTTATTCCATCCGTTGTCCATTAAGCACCGCCGCCGTCAGCTTCTCGTTCGCATCGTACGACAGCTTCAGCGAAAAGAACGGCCTCTCCTCGGCCAGCAACCGCAAAAACACGCGGTCACCCTCCCACGTGGGCAGCGTGGGCACTACGTCGTTGTCCACCCATTCGAGCACGCCCTCGTCACAGTCCTTAAGCGTACCCTCAAACGCATCAGCGGTAAACAGATGCATATACTCCGTTTCCCACGTGTCGGACACGAACGTCACGATTCCGCGGTAACGGTAGCGCGTCAGCGTCAGCCCCGTTTCCTCCTTCACCTCGCGCAGCAAGCATTCCTCAGGACTTTCCTTATCCTCAAACTTACCGCCCACGCCGATCCATTTATCCTGGTTCAAATCGTTTTGCTTCTTCACGCGGTGCAAAAGCAGCGTCTGTCCACGGTCGTTGTAAACGTAACACAGCGTGGTATTTTTCATTCCGCTTTCCCCCTCGGCGGCTGTGTCACTTGGCGAATACCCACGATGATCAGCACACCGCCGAGCAGCAGCGCCCAGTTCATCGGCTCACGCAAAAACACCACGCCTGCAAACGTGGAGCACAAGGTGGACAGCGAACCGAACGACGACACCTTAAACACCGACATATTCCCCGAAGCGTAGTTGACGAGCATATTCGCCACAATGGAACACAGCACGCTCAGGCATAACAGCGGCACCACGTACTGCCATTCGGTAAGCGGCGCCACGTAGGCCTGCCAGCTCCAATCCACCGCCCGAAACCCGAGAATGTTAAAGAACACCGCCGAAATCGACAGCACCATCAGCGTGCGTTCAAACGGCGTAAACTCCTCGGCCGTCTTGCGGTTGGCGGTTTTATAAATAGCGGAGGACAGCAGCGTCAGCGCCAAAAACAGCACGCCCAGCCCCGTAATCACGCCCAGCTCCTTGCCCGAAACCGTCATCATCACCACGCCTGCCACGGGCATAATGCAAAACAGCGCTTGGCGGCGCGTGGGATATTCCTTAAGGAACAGTGCCCCCGTACCGAGGGTAACAATGGGCACCATCGCCAGCACCAGCCCCGAAACGGTGGCGTTGGTATACAGAATCCCGTAGCTTTCAAACAAATAATAACACACCTGCATCGCCAGCAGCACCAACACGGGCGCGAGCCTTTTCCCCTTAAACGATATCCGCCCCTTGCCGCACAGCATCATACCCAGCATAATGAGCGTGGACAGCGTAAACCGATGCGCCAGCAGCACGTTCGGATCCGGCACCGATTGCAAGGCTATTTTAATAAACAGAAAACTAAAACCCCAAATCACGTTTCCCAGCGCCGCACACAGCGCCGCTTTGGTGGCGGTTTTCATACCGACTCCCCCTCACACAGTTTGCGCAGTCCATTATATCCCATCTCTTGCAAAATGTAAAGCACGGCTTTCCTCCCCGTTTTGTACAATCCCCCACAAAGCCTATCCGTTTGCGGTGCCCGAAATTTGCTCCCTCGCTATCGCTCGGCAAATTTCGACCGCGGCACAGAGCTTATTGCTCGCTGCATCCGACCGTTTGTGGTGCCCGATTTTGTTAACGCTCACTATCGTTCGCACAAAATCGACCACGGCACCAGCTTTTTGCTCGCTTCATCTGCCGCAGGCAGCACTCGCAAACGCTACACCGGCAGCACTCTCAACCGCTCGTTATCAATACAAATACGCGCAAACGGCTTCCTGACGGCTCTTTTTCATCAGCAGGTCGTAATACAAGCGATAATCGAACTTATAGGCGTCGGCCGCTTGGTTCTGGTCGGGCGTGAACGTGCGCACCTTTTCGGTCTTGCGGATCAGCGACGCACCATTTTGGGGCATCACCAGCGCACCGATCTCCATAGCGCCTTCGCTCGTTTGGAAGCCGCCGTCGGTCTGGCCGTCGGTAGAGCCGTCCAAAAACTCAAACGAGGATTTCATACGGTTGCTCGGCACGGGAATAAGCGCCACGTTGTCGATGTACTGCACGCGCGTGGTGATCTCACCCTTCTTAAAATCGTCGATGCGAATGCTGCGCGCGATCTCGGGCGTGGTCATCAGCGCGTCGTACACGGTAGGATTGAGGAACGCCACCAGCGGTTCGTCGTAGCCCACCTTGTTGCGCACGCGGC
>JAZQTE010000145.1:0-3572 GCA_045630505.1 Acutalibacteraceae bacterium
TGTATTTAGACGCATAAACACAGCGGCGATTATTATAATCAGCTTATGAGGTGATACTATGGCAAATCGAATTCGATTGATGACACATAACGTATGGAACTGCGATAACAACGCACCTGCGTGGGAAGCCAAGGGCGAGGATTGCTCGGCCTTGGCGCGTATTGACGGGTTGGTGCGCGTGTACAAGGAAACGCAGCCGGATATTATCGGTGGGCAAGAGGTGTCGCACTTGATGGAAGACCTGCTGGTGACTCACTGTGCCGAAGCAGGGCTGAATTATACGTTGATCTACGGGCGGTACACGCCGATCTTGTACCGTGCAGATAAATTTGAGCTGCTGGATTCGCTGTTCTTTACCTATCCCGAAACCATCGACGGCTTTGAGGGCGCATTTAACGACGTGCGATCCAAGGCAATGTCGCTGGGCGTATTCCGCGAAAAGGAAAGCGGAAAGACGTTTATTTTCGTAACCACGCACTTGTGGTGGCGCTCCGAGAAACCCGAGGATATCGGCACGGATTCGTATCAAGCGCATTCCGATGCGGCGAGAACGCATCAGATCGGGTTGCTGTTGGAACGTGTGAAGACGTTTTATGAAAAGTATCATTGCCCCGTATTCGTGGTGGGAGATCTGAATACTGATTATTGTTCCGAAGCGGTGTCGTTGCTCTTTAAAAACGGTTTCCGCCACGCACACGATATTGCCACCGAGTTTGCGGAGGAAAGCGTGGGATACCACTATTGCTTCCCTGCAGGATATGAGAAATACTACTACGACCGCCCGTTTGAAAAAGCCATCGACCATATCGTGGTGATGGGGGAGAAGGACGGCGCCGTGAAGCGGTTTGAACGCTATTCGCCCGACTGGTATTTGCCCATTTCGGACCATTCGCCTGCTTTTGTGGACGTGGAATTATAAGTACAAAAAAAGCCCCGTGCGCTGCACGGGGCTTTGTCTTTTACAGATTGTCTTTGATCTTTTGAATCATAGCGGCGTATTCTTCGTCGCTCAAATAGGTTTTGGCAGGGTTCATTTGGAACACGCCGCCCCATTCGTCGCCGCCTTCGTATTTGGGAACCAAATGCATATGCAGGTGGCAGCCCGTATCGCCGTAGGCACCGTAGTTCACCTTGTTCGGCTTGAAGGCCTTGTGCAGGGCGTTGGCGGCGCGGCATACGTCTGCCATAAATGCGTTGCGTTCCTCCTCGCTGATATTCACGATCTCGCTCACGTGATCCTTGTACGCCACGATCACGCGGCCGGGCTTGGATTGCTCCTTAAACAGAATGAGGCTGCTTACGCTGAGCTCGGCAATCGGAATCCCGAATTTATCCAGCAGCTCGCCGCCCATACAGTAGGCGCAGTTTTGGTCTTTCATAATAAAATCCTCCTTTTATTTCGGCCGCAGTTACGGCAATTGGTGCTGTTTGGAAAAATCGTCCAGTTCTTTGAGGTAGGCTTCTTGGTCTAATAAAAACGCCAGCCCGTGGCCTGCCTTCGGAACCGTGACGAGCCGCTTTTGAGCGGTGCAGGCCTCGAAGTTTTCGCGGCTCATTTCGCACGGCACGAAATCGTCCTGCTCACCGTGATAGAAGATGATGGGCAAGCGGCAGCGCCGCATTGACTCGATGGGAGAAAATTCCTCTAAATCGAAACGGCCGAATAAGCGTGCGCCCAGCTTGATGAAGGGATAGACAAGCGGAGGGGGGAGATGCAGATCGCGAACGACCTTGCAAATGATGGCCTTGGCGGAGGTGTAGCCGCAATCGGCGAGCAAGCCTACCACATTTGATGGTAAGTCGAGCCCTGCGGCGATCATCACGGTGGCAGCGCCCATGGAGATGCCCGTGAGAATGATCTTCACGTCTTCACCCAAATCGGTGCGGATAAAGTTTATCCACGCCAGAAGGTCGCGGCTTTCGTTGATGCCGAAGGAGATGACGTTGCCCTCGCTTTTTCCGCAGCCGCGTTGATCGACGATAAGCACGTTGCGCCCAAGCGCGAAGCAACGCTGGATGCCGCCGCACAGATCGCGTTCGGCGGTGCCGCGGTAACCGTGGAACATCAGCTCTACGGGTGCGCCTGCTTCGTATTCGTAATAATTACCGTAAAGCTTTAGGCCGTCGAACGACGTGATGCATACCTCGCGGTGCGGCTCGGCGCGCATCTTTTTCATCCATTCGATCATAATGTCGCGATACGGCTCGTAAATTTCACCGGGCGGGATATCGTATTCTTTTGCTCGCTTGCGTTGGCGCTTTGATACGTAAAACGTCATACGAAAGCATACGTAGGCGGCGATTAAAATGATGCCGAGGATTCCTAAAACGACGGCAAATACTACCCACAAAATATCCATACGTTTCATCTCCTAATGTTATTATAACGCCGCCTGCGCGACTCGTCAAACGAAAATAACTTGATTTTTTGTCGAAAATCGGTTAAAATGGCCGAGAGGAGAGAAAGGGGTATTGTGTATGGACGTAAATTATAAAAATAAAAAACGCTATAAAACGGCAAAATATCCGATTCGCCAACCACGTTTTATCGTGGGGCTGATTTGGCTGCTTTCCAAAATTGCTCTGTGGGGCAAGGACTATAAAGTGGAAAAGATCAATATGGAAAACTTAAAGCCGCCGTATATGCTGCTGAGTAACCATATGTCTTTTCTCGACTTTGAGCTGGCGGCGATGGCAACGTTTCCGCACCGTGTAAACAACGTGGTGAGCATCGACGGCTTTTATCGCCGTCCGTGGCTGATGGAGCTTATCGGTGCGATCTGCACCCGTAAGTTCACGATGGATCTTCATCTCATTAAATCCATTAACCGCGTGCTGAAGCGTGGGGATATTCTTTCGATGTATCCCGAGGCGCGCTATTCGCCGTGCGGAACGCTGTCGTATCTGCCCGAGTCGCTGGGTAAGCTGATTCGTATGAACAAGGTGCCCGTGGTGGCGGTGGTGCATCACGGCAATTATTTGCATTCGCCGTTTTGGAATTACCGCAAAAAGCGTAAGGTGCCGCTGCACACCACGGTGACGCAGATCCTCACCGCTGAGCAGGTACAAAGTATGTCGGTGGACGAGATCAACAAGGCGGTGCGCGAGGCCCTTTCGTATGACGATTATCGCTACCAAAAGGAAAACGGCATTTTGATTACCGAGCCCTTCCGTGCCGAGGGGCTGCACAAGGTGCTGTATCAATGTCCGCATTGCTTGGCGGAATCCAAAATGGATTCGAAGGGTGCAGAGCTGTTTTGTACCGAATGCGGCAAGCGGTGGACGCTGAACGAAGACGGCACGCTGGCAGCACAAACGGGGGACACGGAATTCTCGCACGTTCCCGATTGGTTCGAATGGGAACGCGAGCAGGTGCGTCGGCAGATCGAAGAGGGTACCTACGCTTTCGAAGACGAGGTGGAGGTATATTCGATGCCCCGTTGCTGGAAATTCGAAACACTGGGCAAAGGGCGGCTGTGTCACGATGCGGAAAAAGGCTTTGTGCTGGACGGCTTCTATAACGGCAGCCCGTATCACATTTGCCGCACGCCGCAGGAAACCAACAGCCTGCA
>JAZQTE010000146.1:0-4120 GCA_045630505.1 Acutalibacteraceae bacterium
CCGTATGCACCGTGATCGGCAAAAAGGGACCTCGCCCCGTAAAGAAGCTGCCGCCGAGCAGGCTGCCTAAAGGGAGCTGTATCACCTGCTTTTCGCGCGCTGAAAGCTCCTCGATCACAGCGTTTGAAATAGCAGCCTTCACCTGATTGATTGCGGTAACGTCGGTTTCCAGTGACAGCACGCGACCGCTGTCGTCACGCTCTACCGTTACAAAACGGCGGTAAGCGGCAGAAGACGCACCCAGCACTCGTTCCACACCGCCGTGCACCGCTAACATAGCGCTGCGCCGTGCCGACATTTGCCCGTAGCTTTGCACCAACGGGCGCACGCGTGAATCGACAGCTGCCACACACGCAACACACAGCGCCGCCGCCAGCAACAAGCACAACGCCGCACGGCGGCGGTGACGCTTTCTCATTCAAACAGCGGCTGCAACTGCACGCCCACCTGCGCCGCTTCAATCGCCGCCGACAGCTTGTTGAAATCCGCCACCAGAGAATTGGGCTTTGCCACGGCATCGTCCTGCGACAGCGGCACGAAATACAAATTCTTGCTGTTTTTAAGCAACGCAATGTTGCGCATCGAAAAGCCGAGCGCATCGTTGGTGGATACCGCAATCACCACGGGCCTGCCGCGCCGCAGCTGCGATTTTACCGCCAGCGTAACGGGCGTGTCGCTGAGGCCGTTTGCCAGCCGTCCCAGCGTGCTTCCCGTACACGGTGCCACAGCGAGTACGTCGAAATATCCTTTGGGACCGATCGGCTCCACGTCGGTAAGCGTGAGCAGCGGTGCGTTCCCCGTTGCCCGTTCAAACCGCGAAAGCCACTCCCGTGCCGTGCCGAAGCGAGTGTCGGTTTCGGCAGCGCAGTAGGACAAGATCGGGGTAACACTCATCCCCTCGGCGGTCAGCTGCTCCATTTGTGCCAATGCGCGGTGAAACGTGCAAAACGAACCGCACACCGCAAACCCTACTTTAAGTTCCATACGCTCTCCTCCTTAATCATATTCATCACCGTTTGTTTAATAATATCGCCCGCGCTTTTCGGAGCCACACGCCCCGGCAGCGACAGCGCCCATATCGTTTTCAGCCGCAAATCGGCCGCAGCGTGAAAATCCACACCGCCCGGACGCGAAGCCAGATCAATGATCAGCGTATGTTTATCCAACGCTTCCAACACCTCACGGGTGAACAGCTTATACGGTACCGTGTTAAAAATCACATCATACGGCGAGCGTGTCATCGCCGCAGGCTCACACACCTCACAGCCCTGCGTTTGCGCCAAGGCACGGTCGGAGCAGCGACGTGCCGCCACGCACACCCGTGCATTCAGCCCAATCAACAACCGCGAGAGGATTTTGCCGATACGCCCGTATCCCGTAATAAGACACCGAGCCCCCGAAAGCGTGATCGGCAATTCCTCCATAGCCAGCTGAATCGCCCCCTCGGCGGTGGGTACGGCGTTAAGCACCGCCAGCTCCTCGCGTGCAAAATAATCTCCTGCAACGAGTCCTCGCTCGGCAAGCGCACGCTGCACAGCTTCACCGATCTGTCCCCCAAACAGCAGCTGATCCTCCCTCACCGCTTGTATTACGGTATCCAACGGGACGGGCACCCGTGAAAACGGCGCGTTCACATTTACGCCATCCGTGGTGACGGGCAACGGCAGAATAACGCAATCCGCCAGCGCAACGGCCTGCGCAACGTTGGTGCACGCCGTAACACACGCAGGCAGCTCGGTGCCTTCCAATCCCGACGTGATCACACGGCAGCCGTCCCGAGCCAAAGCTCCTGCCAGATACGCCGAGCGCAGATCGCCCCCCACAACGGCAAAGGTTTCTATCGTTCGCATACGTTTCCTCCCTTTCCAAAACAAAAAGACCTCACAGAATGGTTTGTTCCATTCTATGAGGTCTGAGCCTGTTCGGTTCGTTTATAATGCGTCCTCACGCGAAAGCAGCGCAAAGAAGGCTTTGTGCGCCATATACACGTCGGTTTTGGCAACCACTTCCATCGGTGCGTGCATCGAAAGCACGGGCACGCCCAGGTCCACGGTATTCACATCCAGATTGGCGATGTATTTCGCCACCGTACCGCCACCGCCGACGTCCACACGGCCAAGCTCGCCTGCTTGCCACAGCACACCGTTTTCGTCCATCACACGGCGGAAGAAGCCCATCAATTCAGCAGAAGCATCGCTTGAGCCGCTCTTGCCGCGAGCACCCGTGTATTTCGTGAGTACCACGCCGCGATTAAACGCCGCACAGTTGCGTGCATCCACCACTTCAGGGTACAAGGGATCCATCGCCACGTTCACGTCGGCCGACAAGCACAACGATTTCGACAACGCGTGACGGCCCTTTTTGCCAAAGCACTCCGCCAGATCCTCCACGAAATATTGCAAGAAAGCAGATACCATGCCCGTGTTTCCGTCGGAGCCGATCTCCTCTTTATCCGCCAGCACCGTAACGGCGGTATACGCAGGCTTCTTCAACGCAAACAGCGCCGTGAGCGCCGGATAGGCGCACACACGGTCGTCGTGTCCGTAGGCGCCGATCATACTGCGATCGAGCCCCAAATCACGGGCGCCAAGCGCCGGCACTACCTCCAACTCGGCAGAAAGGAAATCTGCTTCGGTGATACCGTATTTCTCATTCAGCAGCTTCAGCACGTTCAGCTTCACGGCCTCCGAGCCTTCGTCGTCACGCAGCGGCGCCGAAGCGATAAGCACGTTCAAATTCTCGCCGTCGATCACCTCGGCCGCCGTTTTTTGCATCTGCTTTCCGCCCAGATGCGGCAGCAGATCGGTAATGCAGAAGATGGGATCGGCAGCGTCTTCGCCAATCGTCACCGTTACGGCCGTGCCGTCCTTACGTACCACCGTTCCGTGCAGCGCCAACGGAATGGCCGTCCATTGGTACTTCTTGATACCACCGTAATAGTGCGTATCCAAGTATGCCAATTCACGGTCTTCATACAACGGATTGGGCTTCAAATCCAAGCGCGGCGAATCCACGTGTGCCGCCGCAATGGAAACACCTTCCTCGATATCCTTTTCACCGATCACCGCCAAGATCAGCGCTTTACCGCGGTTATCGTAATACACACGGTCGCCCGCCTGATACGTGGCGTTGCGGTCGAACGGAACAAAGCCCTGCTCGGTTGCCAAGCGAACCGCCTCTGCCACCGCCTCACGCTCGGTTTTTGCCGCATCTAAAAAGCGCTTGTAGCCTTCGCTATAAGCCGTTACCTCGTCAAGCTCCTGCTGCTCCAAAACACGATAGGCGTGCTTGGTTTGATAGCACAGCTGCTCACGCAGCAGTTCACCTTTGTTTTTTTCGCACATCACAATTCCTCCTTATTCCATACCATACAAAGTCTTGTACCGTTCTTGCGCTTTTAACACCCGCTCCACGTAATTGCGCGTTTCCTCCACGGGAATGACCTTCAGCGTCACGCCGTCATCGGAATAGTCGGGATTTTTAAGCCATTTGGAAACGTTGCCGCTTCCTGCGTTATAGGCCGCCAAGGCGGTGCGTATGTTATCGAATTGATTTATCACGATAGAAAGCACCTTGCAGCCGCAACGCACATTTATATCCGGTTCAAAGATCCTCTCGAGCGGCTCCGGCTCGTTCGGCAGCCGCGTTTGCACCCATTCGTAGGTTGCATCCATCAGCTGCATTAATCCTTTCGCGCCTGCCACCGAAACGGCATCGGGATCGAAATGGCTTTCGGTATGAATGACACCGTACACCAGCGACGGCGGCAGCTCGTTTTCTGCCGCATATTTAGCAACGATCTCTTCATATTTCAGGGGATACACCAGCCTCATCACCGAGGGGCGAAGCAAGAAAAACAAAAGCACCGCCGCCAGCAATGTCGCAAGTGGTATTCCGATTAAGATAAAAAGACGCCGTGTTCTTCGTTTCATATACCAACCTCCGCACACAACACCTGCACCTTTTTCACCAAATCGTCGTATGCACCGTCGTTCACGATCACGTGTGCGGCACGATCGATATAATAGTCGTCGCTCGGCTGTGCCTTCATACGCAAGGCACCTTGCTCGACCGTGATTTCATCACGCGCGCAAATACGGGACAATCGCAATTCGGGCGG
>JAZQTE010000147.1:0-1374 GCA_045630505.1 Acutalibacteraceae bacterium
GATCATCGATACCTCCACCGCCCATCGCACGGCAGACGGCTGGGCCTACGGCTTCCCCGAGCTTGGCTACCGCGAGCAGATCGCCTCCGCCAAGCGCATTGCCAACCCCGGCTGCCACGCCAGCGGCTTTTTGGCACTCACGGCACCGCTCACCAAGGCAGGTCTTCTGCCGAAGGACGCGCTTCTCACCTGCTTCTCGCTCACGGGATATTCGGGCGGTGGCAAGAAAATGATTGCCGAATACGAAGACGAAAATCGGAGCACGCTGTTCGAGGCTCCCCGTCAATACGGCTTAACGCAAAAGCACAAGCATCTCCCCGAAATGACGGCGATCACGGGGCTGCAAACCGCACCCGTGTTCTGCCCCATCGTGGCGCCGTTCTACGCCGGTATGGAGGTCACCGTGCCGCTGTTTGCAAGCCAAGTTAACGGCACGGTCGATGAAATTGCCGCCGTTTATCGTGAAACCTATAAAAACGGGCTGGTACGTTTTTGCGACAGCGACAGCGAAGGCGGCTTGCTTTCGGCAGGTGCTTTTGCAGGGCGCGACGATATGGAGGTCACCGTGCAAGGCAACGGCGAACGCATTTTGCTGGTTGCCCGTTTCGATAATCTCGGCAAGGGCGCTTCGGGCGCAGCCATTCAGAATATGAACATTGTTCTCGGTGTCGATGAAAGCACCGGCTTGTGTGTATAAGGAGGCTTTTATGGTTGAATTGATCGCAGGCGGCGTTTGCGCCGCCAAGGGCTTTAAGGCCAACGGTATTCATTGCGGTATCCGCCGCAACAAAACGAAGCGCGATTTAGCGCTCATCTATAGCGAGGTGCCTGCTTCGGCTGCGGCTGTGTACACTACCAATCTGGTAAAGGGCGCACCGCTCACCGTTACCAAGCGCCACTTGGAAAACGGCGTGGCGCAAGCCGTGCTGTGCAACAGCGGCAACGCCAACACCTGCAACGCCGACGGTATCGACGTTGCGGAAGCCATGAGCCGTTTGGTGGAAGAGGCACTGGGCGTGCCTGCCGATGACGTGATCGTAGCCTCTACGGGTGTGATTGGCCAGCCGCTGGATATCACCCCCATTCAAGACGGACTGCCTGCGCTTGCAGAGGGCTTGTCGTACGAAGGCGGCGAAGCAGCTGCCGAAGCCATTATGACGACCGACACCATCAAAAAAGAAGTGGCCGTTTCCTTCACGGCAGGCGGCAAGGTGTGCCGCTTGGGCGGTATCGCCAAGGGCAGCGGTATGATCCACCCGAATATGGCAACGATGCTGGTGTTCCTCACCACCGATGCTGCCATCTCCCCTGCGATGCTGCAAAAGGCGCTTTCCACCGATATTCAATCTTCTTTCAATATGGTGAGCGTTGACG
>JAZQTE010000148.1:0-3232 GCA_045630505.1 Acutalibacteraceae bacterium
GAAATGGCCGCCTACTACGCCGATCGCGGCCGTTCGCTGCTCGACGTGCTGGCACAGCTCAGCCGTGAGCACGGCGTCTACACCCACAAGCTTGTTAACGTACAGTTTGAGGGCGCGCAAGGTATGGTCGCAATGGACCGCTTAATGACCAACCTGCGCCAAACACCGCCGACGGAGATTGCAGGCCTACGCGTACTCGGCGTTGCCGATTATCTGTTATCGGAACGCAAAAACGCCGATGGCGTTCACCCCATTCACCTGCCGAAATCCAACGTGCTTTCCTACGAGTTGGAAGGCCACGCAGGACTCATCGTGCGCCCCTCGGGTACCGAGCCGAAGGTAAAGGGCTATATCACCGCCACGGGAGCCACCCCCGAAGCCGCTGCCGAGATCGCAGCCAAGCTGCAAGCCGCCACCGAAGCCTTGCTTTCGGGTGAATAAATTCAACTATTCAACTAATAGAAAAAGAGCTGTCGGTCGACAGCTCTTTTTCTATTACCAAACCTTGTCTTCATATGCTGTATCGGCAACACCTTGCTGTTGCAATTTAGCCACCATACGATCCAGTTTGACTTTCCACAGGTTCTTAAACCACATGGTATCACCAAACCACTCAACTAACGTCGGACTAATCGCATAATAAGTTTTAATAAACGCTCTTCCGTACCACGTTGCGGCAAGTGTTGTATCACGGTAACGGCGTAGCGTCCACACCTGCGGACAATCATACGAACCGTATACCGCCGTAGCAATGTAACAGCCACCGTTTTGAGCAGTTTGCATAACATCGTTTTCACGGCTCACCGCCGGTCTTTGCGGCGGTTCATACGTAGGATCATACCGCGAAATAAGAGATACATATTGATCGAATTCTGCCAGATGATCGTATCGTATCGTTTCAGGATCATTCCCATTTCCTTCAAAAAGATAGAATGTAGAACCACTGACCTGTACATTCAGATCTATGCTCTCAACTACGATTTCTACAAATTGTTTACAACGTTCTACGCAGTTTTCTATGTCGGCATCTTCTTCAAAATCGTCAGTTTCATCATCGTATCTTGTAGAAAGTTCGAGAACAGTTCCGATATTGCACCGTAAATATGTCATCTTTTTAGAAAGATTTAATGCGCGATCACTGTCGGTATCACAAAAATTATTTTCCAAAAAAGCATTATATTCACGATACCATTTTGCTACAGCAAAATCATACACAGCTGCCCAGAAACGATTGTAAAAAAGAGTGTTTTTAGCTTCTTCTAAAGCATTTTCCAAAGCTTCGTCTTCTGGAACAGAAGCAAGCAAAAAGAATTTACACCATTCGCAAGGAACCTTCGTAATAGTGCCTGCAATATTTTCATCGAAGGCAACAAAATTAAACCTATTCAAAAGGCTTTTAATGTGGCCGATATATACCAAACTGAGTGCGTCAATAAACTCGACCAAAAAATCTTTTAACGCTTCTGTATCGTTATACAAATCACAAGCAAGATTCCATGCATTTGTGGCGATCTCAAGTGAATCGTCATCGCCGTAGTTAGCGCTCATCATTGCCAATGCACAGTATTTATGAATTTGAGGACCACCATTTTCTAAAGTCAATTCTTTAAGAAGCGGCGTAGCCGTTTCTAACACGGCTGAATACTTCCCATTTTTGTACAATTCTTCAATTTCTTTTGACTTCTGTAAAATATCCATAATCATATCACCCTTCAATCGTATATCCGCAATTCGGGCATTGGTACATTACTTTCTTTTTGCCAAGAGCACCGGCCGCAATACCGATAGGGCCTGCAATAATCGCTCCCAGCACCGCTTTGCCGCCGCTGAATCCGCCCGTGCGTTCGCCAATAGGGCGCATAAACCCTCTCCTGCATCTGGGACAAGTAGTACCATTGTAATCCTTTGCCATTGTTATCTCTCCTCATTTAAAACTACTCTATGTATAGAGCACATTAATTATACCCGTTATATAGAGCATTGTCAAGAAAAAGAGCAGAAATTATCATAATACTGTATAGAGGTGATATGATGATTTCTTACGAACCTTTTTATGAAACACTCCGCAAGAAAAACGTTTCTACGTACAAACTGATACACCAATACGGAATCAGTCGCAGTTTACTGGACAGATTAAAGCATAACCGTCCCATCAGTACGGTTACGTTAAACGATCTTTGCACCATTCTTTCCTGCCGTGTGGAAGATGTTTTGGTGTTCGTACAAGATGAAAGTTCCAACAAATAAAAACACCTTCGCACAAAATGTGATGTTCTTATCGAAGAAATCACGAATCCAATTCACTTTATTTGATCCGCAATAAACGAACGAAAAACCCTCGGCTAAAGGCCGGGGGATATTTATTGTGCCTGTCTTTTCTCCGTTAAGAATGCCCAGAGAATCGACGGTGTTTTTTAACAAGCAATTTTTTATAAAAAGATTGACAAAAAATCGACAATCTTTTGAAGATTACCATTGCAAAATGGAAAGTTATCTAGTATAATAGGAGTCAGGTATGAATTCATTTAAGGAGGAACAGGCAAATGCAGAAAAAAATCAGCAACCTTCCTTTCAAGGGCACGCCCGAACAAGCCGAAGCGTTGCAGAAGGTCATCGACGCTAACAAGCACGATTCCAGCCGTTTGATGGGTGTTATGCAAGATGCGCAGAACATCTACGGTTATCTGCCGTTCGAGGTACAGCAGATGATCGCCGAAGGTATGGGAGTGCCGCTCGAAAAGGTGTACGGTGTGGCTACGTTCTACGCGCAGTCCCCGCTGCCCCCCAAGGGCGAGTACAACATCTCGGTGTGTTTGGGCACCGCTTGCTACGTTAAAGGCGCAGGCGAAGTGTTCGACAAGCTCAAGGAGATCCTCAAGATCGACGCCGAAGAATGCACGCCCGACGGTCGTTTCTCGCTCACCGCTTGCCGTTGCATCGGTGCTTGCGGTTTGGCTCCGGTTCTCACCGTGAACGAAGACGTTTACGGCAAGCTGACGGCCGACGACGTTCCCGGCATTGTTGCGAAATACAGCAAGTAAGCAATGCGTGAGCTGTCACTGAACGTTCTGGATATTGCCCAGAATTCCATCGTTGCCGATGCGTCGCTCGTCACTGTATCCGTCACCGAAAACGCCGGTATGCTCACCGTTAGCATCGGCGATAACGGCCGCGGAATGACAGCCGAGCAGCTGGAGCAGATTCGGGACCCCTTCTACACCACCCGCACCAC
>JAZQTE010000149.1:0-5747 GCA_045630505.1 Acutalibacteraceae bacterium
TGGCGAGCGTTGCCGTGGTGCCGTGTGCACCGCATTGCTCAAGGCCCATTTCTTCCAGAATGTACGCCACTGAATCGCCCACCGCAGGAGTCGGCGCCAGCGACAGATCCACGATACCGAACGGCACGCCCAAGCGCTGCGAAGCCTCTTTCGCCACCAGCTGCCCCATACGGGTGATCTTAAACGCCGTGCGCTTGATCAGGTCAGACACCGCCGTTAAATCGCAATCGCCTGCCTTGGCCAGCGCCGCACGCACCACACCGGGGCCGGAAACACCCACGTTGATCACGCAGTCGGGCTCACCGGGGCCGTGGAACGCACCTGCCATAAACGGGTTATCCTCGGGTGCGTTGCAAAACACCACCAGCTTGGCAGGGCCGATGCAGTTACGGTCGGCCGTCAGCTCGGCGGCACGGCGCACCACACGCCCCATCTCGGCCACGGCGTCCATATTGATGCCGGCCTTGGTGGAGCCGATGTTCACCGACGCACACACGTGGTCGGTGGTAGCGAGCGCTTCGGGGATCGCCGCGATCAGCTCGCGGTCGCCTGCCGCAAAGCCCTTTTGCACCAGCGCCGAAAAACCGCCGATAAAGTTAACGCCGCACGTTTGCGCCGCTTTTTCCAGCGTATGCGCCAGCTTCACCGCATCCTTGTTATCACACGCCGCCAGCACCATCGCCGCAGGCGTGATGGAAATGCGCTTGTTGATGATCGGAATGCCGTATTCGTGTTCGATATCGCAGCCCGTTTTCACCAGATCCTTGGCGCACCGCGTGATCTTATCGTACACACGCGCGCACACCGTATCGATATCGCTGTGGCAGCAATCCAGCAGCGAAATACCCATCGTAATGGTACGAATATCGAGATTTTCCTCTCGAATCATCGTAATGGTTTCTAAAATATCCCGTGTATTCAGCATAGTGTATCACCTCAAATGCGATGCATCGAATTAAAAATATCCTCGTGCATGGCGCGAATGGACAACCCCATCGACTCGCCCAGCTTTTCCATTTCCGCCGCAAACTGCGTGAAGGGAATGTCACACTTATCAATATCCACCATCATGATCATGGCAAACATATCCTGCAAAATCGACTGCGTCACTTCCAGCACGTTGATATTGTGCTCGGCGCAGGCGCACGATACCTTTGCCAAGATACCCACCATATCCTTACCGATAACCGTAATAACCGCTCGCATTGTGAAAACTCCTTTTTCGTTACTGTTTGCCCCTATCATACCAAACCCTCTGACAAAAAGCAAATATTTTCTTTGCAAAATGTTGCGTTTGTGGTATACTGTTCTCATAAAGCGCTTTTTGTGCAAAATATGGCAGGTATTTTACAAGTTACAAGGAGGAATCGGAATGGACCTGTTATTACGATTGTTAGACCAAAACGCCCGTCTTACAGACGCGCAGTTAGCCACCATGCTGAACGTTTCAGAGCCCGAAGTACGCTCGCGCATTGCCGCGCTGGAAAAGAGCGGTGCCCTTTGCGCTTATAAGGCGGTGATCGACTGGGAAAAGACCGACCGCAACCGCGTCACCGCCATCATCGAATTAAAAGTCATCCCCCGTCCCGACGTAGGCTTCGAGGAGATCGCGGAACGCATCAGTTCTTTTGAAGAAGTAGAAAGCGTGTACTTAATGTCGGGCGGCTACGATCTGTCGGTACGTGTGAACGGTCACAGTTTTCAGGAGATCGCCTCCTTCGTATCCCGCCGTCTGGCCACGCTGGACTCGGTGCAATCCACCGCCACGCATTTTATTCTTCGCCGTTATAAGGAAAGCAATGTGGCTTTCAACCCCGAACAGAAAGACGAGCGCGATCAATTATGAACTACGAAGCGCTTTTAAACCCCACACTGCAAGGGCTGCCTCCCTCGGGTATTCGCCGTTTTTTCGATATTGCCAACGAAATGGAAAACGTGATCTCTCTCTCGGTGGGTGAACCCGATTTCGCCACGCCCTATCATATCCGCGAAAAAGGCATTGCCTCGCTGGAAAAAGGCAAAACGTGGTACACGCCCAACGCGGGGCTCATCGCCCTGCGCGAAGCCATCAGCGGCTACGTTGCGCGCCGCACCGCCGTAACGTACGATCCCCGCACCGAGGTGCTCGTCACCGTCGGCGGCAGCGAAGGCATCGATCTGTGCCTGCGCTCGGTGATCAGCGCGGGCGACGAGGTTATCATTCCGCAGCCCTGCTTCGTTTGCTACGAACCGCCCACCCGCTTGGCGGGCGGCGTTCCCGTTATCGTTAACACCAAAGCCGAAGACGGCTTTCGCCTCACCGCCGAAGCGTTGCGCGCAGCCATTACGCCGCGCACCAAGCTGTTGGTACTGCCCTTCCCCGGCAACCCCACCGGTGCCGTGATGCGCCGCGAGCATTTGGAGGACATTGCCGAGGTACTGCGCGGCACGGATATTTTGGTGCTGTCCGACGAGATTTACGGCGATCTCACCTACGGCGACCGCCCGCACGAAAGCATCGTTTCGGTAAACGGTATGACCGAACGCACCGTGTATATCGGCGGCTTTTCCAAATCCTTTGCCATGACGGGCTGGCGGCTTGGCTACGTATGCGCACCCGAGCCCCTGCTCAAGGCGATGCTCAAATTGCATCAGTTTGCTTTAATGTGCGCTCCCACCACCGCCCAACACGCGGCGGTGGAGGCACTGCTGCACGGTGAAAACGACGTTGCGGCCATGCGTGCAGAATACGATACGCGCCGCCGCCTTATCGTGCGCGAGCTCACCGATATGGGGCTGTCCTGCTTCGAGCCGGAGGGAGCATTCTACGTATTCCCGTCCATTGCCTCCACGGGACTGACTTCGGAGGAGTTTTGCAAACGTCTGCTGTACGAAAAGCACGTTGCCGTGGTTCCCGGCACCGCTTTCGGCGCCTGCGGCGAAGGCTTCATCCGCATCTCCTATTGCTATTCCGTGTCGCACATCGTCGAAGCCATGCAACGAATGAAAGATTTTGTAAACGAGGTTATCGTATGAGCATCACCGAACTCGCTCCTGCCAAACTGAATTTAGCGCTCGACGTGATCGGCCGCCGCGAAGACGGCTACCATCTCGTAAGCACCGTGATGCAAACCATCGACTGGTACGACACCGTCACCGTCGATTTTGCCGACGACGGCGCCCTTCACCTTTCGTGCGATGGCGGCATCCCTGCCGATGAGCGCAACATCGCCTACCGTGCCGCCGTGCTGTTTCGGCAGCACACCAATCAAACGCAGGGTTTCGTGATCGACGTAAAGAAAAGCATTCCCTCGCAGGCAGGAATGGCAGGCGGCAGCGCCGACGGTGCGGCCGTGCTGCGTGCGCTCAACCGCCTCACGGGAGAGCCGTTATCGCAGGATACGCTCGTGACAATTTCCGCCGCCCTCGGCGCGGACGTTCCGTTTTGCATCAGCGGCGGTACGGCGCTGGCCACGGGCATCGGTACCGAGCTTTCGCCGCTGCCTCCGTTGCCCGATTGCCGCTTCGTGGTAGTAAAACCCGAGGGCGGCGTTTCCACACCCGAGGCCTACCGTCTGCTCGACAGTGCCCCCACCTTGCTTCACCCCGACGTAGACGGCGTGTGCGCCGCCCTGCACGCAGGTGACTTAACGCAGCTTATCCCGTGTATGGGCAACAGCTTTGAAGCGCCGCTTGCCCTGCCCCACACTGCCGCCATCGTAGCGGCTTTACGAAAAGGCGGCGCCGAGACCGCACTGCTCACGGGCAGCGGCTCTGCCGTGTTCGGTCTGTTCACCGATGAAACGGCCGCCGAACGCACCGCCGAAGCGTTGCGGCAAACATATCCCGAAACCCGTGTATGTAAACCGCTGTAAGAAAGCAAAAAAGACGACGTCGTTGACGTCGTCTTTTATAGTTTACAAACCTTTTTCAGCAGCGCCGTGCAGCGCTCGTCCACCTCGGTGTCAAAGTGCCAATGTCCAAAATACCAGTGCGAAAAAGACACCGTGTGATGCACCTTGCCGAGAAACTCCAGCAGCTCGTAGTCTTTAAACTCCATCGTGATTTCACGCCGTATGTCCCACGGCTGCTTGGCAATCAGCTTTTCCACCACCGCTTGCGGCGCGGTATGCGTGATAATGTAATCCACCGCAAAACCGTGCTTTTCGAGCGCCGCCCACGCCGTATCGTATTCTTCGGGGCTCGGCAGCTCCTGCGGCCACCACGAGAAGCCCTCCCTGCGGTATTTCTTATCGATGGAATAGGCACCGCCGAAAGTGAAAAAGGAGTGTCCCTCCAATTCGAACACCTGCCCACGCATCAAATGCACCACGTTTTTTCGAATGCGGTGAATCCGTCCGCCGTGCCACGCCTCTTGCGGATAGGCGTAAATGGCATCGAAATTTTCGTGGTTGCCGTCACAAAAGCAAACGGTATACGGCTTTTCCTTTTGCAGAAAATCCAAAAATGCATTTTCCGTGGCATTGTTGAAAAACAGAAAACCGAAATCGCCGCACACGATGAGCGTATCCTCACTCGTCCACGCCTCGTCCCCCATGGTGTTGTTCAAAAACCGTTCACGCTCGCCGTGCGTATCCCCCGTCACGTAAATCATTCGTCTTCACCCACGTATTGCCACACACCGTTTTCAAACATCAGCAATTGGTCGTCGTTAACGGTTTTCATCGGCGCACCGTATACCGTTTCACACGCACGCAGCGTGGCGTGCGAATAATGGTCGTAATGGCAAAGCAACCCCTCGTTCACAAGGTGCATGGCACCGAACAAGCCGTTATGGATCTCGTTGTTATCCTCCACCTGCATCACGTGCTCGATGCAGCGCGTAGCCACCGAAGCCCCTGCGGAAACGCCGATATACACCGCCCGTTTTTCGGTGACGCACTGCTTCACCGCGTGCAGCAGCTCACGCTCGCGCATTTCTCGCAGCAGCTTAAACGGATCGCCGCCCGGCACGTAAATATAATCGGGAAAGCCGTATTCCACGTTTTCACGACGTTGCACGAAAATAACGTTTTCGGGTGAAAAACCAAACGCCGTCAGCCCTTGCTTTTCACGCTCAAAGGTGCGCTCCGTGTGAAAGCCTGCATACGGGATCACCAAACACGTGGCACGGCGCAGGGCTTCGTCCTGCGGAATCACACGGGCAAATTTTTCGCTCAACACGGGGCTGTTAAACCCAAAGGAGGAAAACAAGCAACGAAGCGGCAGCGCCTCCTGCCGTTGCTTCAGCAGCTCACCCATCGGGTAGCGCATATTCTTGCTTCGACCTCTCGTCCTCATCATACTCCCTGCCGCCTCCTTTTTTAAACTCTTGGGATTTTCTTTTTTCGCAAAAGCGTGCCGTTGTAATCAAAATACGAATACACGAAATGCGTTTCGGTTTCGTCTGCAAGGCGAAACTCCGTTTCCTCGTAAACGACAGTTTCCGCATTCCCGACCACGGGAGCCTGCGTTATTTCGCCACTCCACGAGGGAACGGCATAGCGCAGCTCCCCTTCGGTCACGTAATACAGCCGCCGTTCGTCAGTAATAAAGCCGCGCACCTCCGCCACCGCATCGGGACGGGAAAAGAACAGCCGCACGCGTTTATCGTTTTGCGGTATACGCAGCCGACACGCCACGCCCTCAAAGCCAAACGCACGCATATCCGTCACACACTCCGCCAACAGCGTTTCTTCACCCGTGGCGGTGTTGACGAACCACGCAGAAAACGGCTCACCCTCGCGCAGCTCAAAGCGGCCGTTCTC
>JAZQTE010000150.1:0-1340 GCA_045630505.1 Acutalibacteraceae bacterium
GTAGTTATCACTCGTGTGATCCTCGGGGCTTTTAACACCCACGTAGTGGCCGCTGTTAAGCCCGTCTGCCAAGGAAACGTATTGCAGCTTATCGCCGCGCAGCAAAAAGCTGCGTGCCGTTGCCAGCAACGCTTGTTGCGCTTCGGTAAAGTTCTTTTCCGACTGCTTTTCGTCCACCAGCGTTTTTTTGTCCGTCATCGTATACGTTAAACGCAGCACGGCAAATTGGTCGCTTTGCGGCAGCGAGGAAATAACCGCCGCCGTGTCCACCTTTTCAAGCGGAGAAGACAAGCTGACGAGGCCGTCTTTGTCGTAAATATATTCGGTATACGTGCCGCTTTGGTTAACGAACAATACGTCACCGACGTACAGCTTATCCTGCTCAAGAGCGGCGGTTGCCGAAAGCGAGCCGACGGTTTTACCGCCGACCTTGGTGCCGCCGAAGGCCACCGTTGCTTTGCAAAACAGCTCGTTCGGTTCGTTCCCGAACAGCGTGGGCAGCGTTTCGTTCAGGTCCTTTGGCAGAAAAGCGGTTACGGCCGAAGGATAGCTGAAGGCGTGTGAATAGATGAATTTCAGCAGCTCGTAATCTTTGAATTCCGAATCCGACAGCGTGCGGATAGCGGTAGAGAGAACGCCGACGGTGTGATCGCTCGTATACGGATCTTGCTTTTTGCTGCAGCCCGTGAGCAGCATGGTGAATACCAACAGCACGGCAACAAGCAATGAAAGCGGTTTGAAAACGGTTTTCAAGATAAATCCCTCCCAAGTTTTGGAAAAGGCCACGCATCGGTGGGGGTGCGTGGCCTTCGCAAAGCTTTATACGTTTGAGATTAGACGATACCCTGAGCCATCATGGCATCGGCGACCTTCTGGAAGCCGGCGATATTCGCACCGGCAATGAGGTTGCCTTCCATGCCGTAAGCCTTGGCAGCATCGGACAGGTTCTTGTAGATGTTCACCATAATGGTGTGGAGCTTTTCGTCCACTTCTTCGGCGCTCCAGGAAAGACGCAGGCTGTTCTGGCTCATTTCGAGAGCAGACACGGCCACGCCGCCGGCGTTAACAGCCTTGGAGGGAGCCACGATGACACCGTTTTCCTTGAGGTATTCCACGGCTTCGGCGGTGGTGGGCATATTCGCCACTTCCACATAATACTTCAGGCCGTTGGCAACCATCTTCTTCGCATCCTCGATGCGCACTTCGTTCTGCGTAGCGCAGGGCAGGCAAACGACTACCTTCACGCCCCACGGCTTCTCGCCTGCGTGGAATTCCGCACCGAACTTATCGGCATAGTCTTGCACCTTGTCGCGGCCGGAAGCACGCATTTCGAGCATATA
>JAZQTE010000151.1:0-16388 GCA_045630505.1 Acutalibacteraceae bacterium
ATTTGCGGACGCTTGCTGCGGCCACGGTCCCCGCCACATCCAAACACCGTAATCAAACGCCCCACCTTGCAGGCCGCCAGCGTGTTGCAAATATTCACCAGCCCATCCGGCGTGTGTGCGTAGTCGATCACCACCGTGAAATCACGTCCCGTGGGAACCACTTCGGCACGCCCCTTCACAATACCTGCACCGCGCAGCGCTTCGGCCACCACGGAAAGCGGAATTCCCAATGCGTTCGCGCAGGCCGCCGCGCCCAGTGCGTTATATACCGAGAAACGGCCGGGGGTGATGAGCCGCACCGGCAATTCCTCTGCCGCCGTTGCCAGCGTAAAATCAATACCGTCGGGACGCTCCGTCACATTCTTCGCCGTATAGGCTGCATCGCCCTTTTCGCCGAAGGTAACGAGCGGACAAGATACCCCTTCTTTCATTATGGGATACCAACCGTCGTCTTTATTCATAACCGCCGTGCCGCACAGTGAAAACAAGCGTTTTTTTGCAGCGGCGTAGGCCTCCATCGTGCCGTGATAATCCAAGTGATCCTGCGTGAGATTGGTAAAGATGCCTGCTTCGAAGCGGCAGCCCTCCACACGGCCTTGGTCAAGCGCGTGAGAAGACAGCTCCATCACCGCATAGTCACAGCCTGATTCGGCCATTTGCCCAAACATTTGCTGCAGGTCGTAGGCGTCGGGCGTGGTGTGTCCTGCGGCGATCTCAATATCACCGATCAAATTGCGAATGGTGCCGATAAGCCCCACCTTATGTCCCGCTTTTTCCAAAATAGCCTTCAGCAGATACGTGGTGCTGGTCTTGCCGTTGGTACCCGTCACACCGATCAGCTTCAACTGCTTCGAGGGATGGCCAAACCAGTTAGCACACATTTGCCCCCACGCCGTGCGAGTGTTTTCCACCAAGATCTGGCAGGGGAGCCCCAAGTCGCGCTGTACCACCACAGCGGCAGCACCGGCTTGCACAGCACCCTCGGCAAAGGCGTGGCTATCCACACCCGTACCTTGAATACACACGAACACACAGCCCTTCGTCACCTTACGGGAATCGCGGCACAGCGCCGTGATCTCGGCCTCTGCCACGGGAGAGAGCGTGTTTACGCCTGCCAATACGTCTTGTAATTTCATTGTCTTCACCTACTCAATAGTGTCTTGATATACAATCGTTACGGAAATCACTGTGCCTTCTGCCACCGTGCTCCCTGCCACCACACTTTGCTTCGTTACCGTCGCTTGGCGTGCGCTGAGCTCGTCGGTTTTTGCGGTAGGATATCCCGTAATTTTTATGTTGAGTCCGCTGTCGGTTAGCGTGCGGTTCGCTTGCAGCAGCGGTTGCCCCGTTACGTTCGGCACCGTTACCGTTTTGGGACGCTCACCGTCGGTATACAGCACCACCGTGCCGCCTTTATCAATAGCCTCGCCCATCGGCGGCATTTGCGCCGTTACGTGCGTGCCGTTTCCCACGGTGCGCGGAGAAAGCCCGACCGCCTTTAGAGCGGCCGTAGCCGCCGCCAACGTTTTTTCCGTTACGGCAGGCACCGTGCTCTTTAAAGCCTTCATCTCTTGCTCGGTATAACGCGGCTGCACGCCCCAATAGGGGAGAACGTCCGAAAGAATGCGTTGTGCCACGGGCGCTGCCAGCGTACCGCCGTAGCGGATATGCGTTTGCGGCTCGTCAATCATCACCATCACGGCCACCTGCGGTGCATCGGCAGGGGCGAATCCGCAAAAGGAGGCTACGGCGTTTTTTCGGCCGTTGGCAGCCGCAGGTTGGTCGGTTTTTTCAGAGGTACCCGTTTTCCCTGCCACGCGGTAGCCTGCTACGTAGGCGTTTTTGGCGCCGCCGCCGTCTACCACGCCTTCCAGCATTTTACACATGCGAGCCGCCGTATCGGCACTGATAACACGCCGCCGCACCGTGCGGGAATACGCCGCCACCGTTTCGCCCTGCGGAGTGCGCACCGCCGACACCGTAAACGGCTGAAGCAGCTCGCCACCGCCTGCCACCGACGAAACTCCCGTTATGAGCTGAATCGGTGTTACCTTAAATGTTTGCCCGATCGACGAGGTGGCCACGTCTACCGCCGTGATCGCTGAAGCACTGTGATACAGCGTGGGCGTTACGCGGGCTTCGCCCAGCATATCCACCCCCGTGAGAGAAGTAAAACCAAATCGCTCGTGATACACGGGGAACAACGCCGTACCCAAGCGAGAGCCTATCGTCATAAAGGCGGGATTGCAGGAATGCGAAATCGCCTCAGCCAGCGTTTGACTGCCGTGACTGCGAGGATATACGTGGCATTTCATCGTGCGCACGCCTGCCATCGTGTAGGTGCCGTTACAGTGAAACGAGGAGCCTTCGGAAATTAAATTTTCCTGCAGAGCCGCCGATGCGGTGAAGATCTTAAACACGGAACCCGGCTCGTAAAATTCCGATACCGCTTTGTTTTTCCATTGCTTTTGCAGTGCTGCAAGCAGCGCCGACGATTGCTCGTCATCCGCCAGCGCCGCGATTTGTGCCGCTACGGTGGGGTTTTGCACCGTGCGAGGGTGGTTGGGATCGTAGTCCCCTTTCGTGGCCATCGCCAACAGTTCACCCGTGCGCACGTCCATAACGATGGCGCACACCCGATTGGCAGCGCCCGTTTCCGCAAGCACCGTTTCCAAGTGGTTTTCCACCATTTGCTGAATGGTGGCGTCAATCGTAAGCATCAGCGTGTTGCCTTCCTCGGCAGCAAACGCCGTTTCGTATTGTAACTCGTTCGGCAACGCATCGCCACGCCCGTTTTGCGTGGTAACAATACGCCCCGCTTTGCCTGCCAGCACGCTGTTGTACTTGGCCTCCAAGCCTTCGAGCCCCGTGTTATCCGTGCCCGTAAAGCCTAACACGCACGACAGCGTGTTTCCCAGCGGATATTCGCGCTTATAATCTTGTATCACGCGGAATGCGCCCGTGAGCCCGTTTTCTTTCACCCACGCAATAAACCGCTCGCACGTGCCTTGATCGATCTTGGCTTTCACGATCTCGTAGCGTGACGACGTCTTCTTTACCTGCTTTTCCAGCTTTTCACGGCTCACCGAAAGCAGCGCAGGCAGCTCGTCACAAATACGCTGCCGGGCGAAGTCGTTCGGTACGTCGCTCGGTGTCATGATCACCGTGGCAACCTCCACGCTATGGGCAAGCACCGTGCCGTTGCGGTCAACAATCGCTCCCCGCTTATCGGAAATAACACTGTCGGCCAATTGCTGCTCCGTTGCCAATCGCTGCCATAAATCGTGTTGGCCAAGCTGTACGATACCCAGCCGCACGATGATACCTAAAAATCCGATGGCAAGCAACCCGAACAGCGCCAACATTCGTCGGCGCAGCGCGCGTAAAGGGGTGCCGTTTGAAACGTCCTGCTGATGCTTTCGCTTCATAACAGGAAACCTTTCTTTACACCCCGCTTATGCGAGGCGTTATTATTCGATATTGTCGATATAGGTGAATTCCACCGTTACAGCCGTGCCCTTCGGAACCTTTTGGCCGGGGGTGGCCGACTGCTGCGAGGCCGTGGCGGTACCGCCCGTGGTACTGATGCCCGAAAGCACCACGTTAACACCTGCCGCTTTGGCGGCTTGGTTCACTTGAGCCACAGTGCGCCCCGTAAAGTCGGGCATCGTTGCCATAACCAGCTCGCTTTCGTCGGTGTACAGCCACACCGTACCACCCTTGGGAACAGAGGTGCCGCTTTCGGGAATCTGGCGCACTACGGTATCGCCCTTACCCACCGTCTTATACGTGAGCGAGGCATTGCCCAGCGTAGTCGCGGCAACCGACACCTTGTTGCCCGTTACCTGCGGTACGCTGCGATCGAGCCCTGCAATTTCTTCTTCCGTGTAGTTCGGCTCGATACCCATATAAGGTAAAATATCCTTAAGAATTTTTTTCGCTAACGGCGCGGCCACACCGCCGCCCGATTTAAGCGTTTGCGGTTCGTCCACCTGCACCAGAATGATCACTTCGGGATCGTCGGCAGGCGCAATACCGCCAAACGAGGCGATGACCTGAACGTTGTCGCCGCCTTCTTCTTCATCTTCGGGACGCGTTTCCGTCTTTTCGGCCGTACCCGTTTTACCGCCTATACGATAGCCGGGGATATAGGCGTTTTTAATTGCACCGCCGCTGACGGCGTTGCCGAGCATAGCGCACAGACGGGCAGAGGTATCCTCTGAAATAACCTGACGCTTCACCACAGGCTCGGTGTTGGAGATCACCTCGCCGTTGCTGTTGAGAATTTGCTTCACGATATACGGCTGCATCAGCTTGCCGCCGTTGGCTACCGAGCACAGTGCCGTTGCCATTTGAAGCGGTGTCACCTTAAACGTTTGACCGATAGACGATACTGCCACGTTCACGGGTGTCATTGTTTGCGGATCGTAGTACAGCGTGGACGACACGGCAGGCTCGCCAAGCAGATCGGCGTTGGTGCGGCCCGTAAAGCCAAAGCCTGCATAATATTTCGAAAATTTGGTCGCACCAATCATACCGCCAAGCTTTACAAACGAGGGGTTGCAGGAGTTTGCCAGCGCATCGCGGAAGGAAAGCTGACCGTGGCCGCGCGGATGGATCCAGCAACGGATATTACGGTCGGCCACCGTGATGGAATTGCCGCAATAGAAGCCGGTGTTCTCGTTCACCAAGCCTTCTTCCAGCCCCATCGCTGCAGTAAAAATTTTAAACACGGAACCGGGCTCGTAAAAATCCAACGATTTGTTACGATATTGCTTAAGGCGTGCATCCACAAGAGCAGCCGCCTGCTCGTCATCGGCCAGCTGGGCAATCTGCTCGGCAAGCGTGGGATCGGAAATCGCAAGATAGTTGTTCGGATCGTAGTCGTTCTTGGTAGCCATCGCCAAAATAGCACCCGTATCCGCTTCCATCACGATCACACAGCCGCGGTTGGTTGCTTTATACGTTGCCAGCGCTTCGGACAAATACTTTTCCGCTACCTGCTGAATATACTGGTCTACCGTGAGAACCAAGCTGTTGCCGTCTTGTGCAGGTACGGCGTATTCGTATTGCATTGCCACGGGCAATTGGTCGCCCGAGTTGTTTTGCGCCACCACCATACGTCCCGGTATACCTGCCAGTGTTTCGTGGTATTTTCTTTCCAAGCCCTCTTGAGGCTCACCGTTGGGGCTTACAAAGCCCAGCACGGTGGACAAAAGGTTGTTCAACGGGTATTCGCGCTTGTAGGCGGTTTCCAAATAAAACACGTTTTCCCATTCGTGCTCCTCCACCCAGGCCAGCACCTTTTCGGCCAGTGTGCGATCGATTTTCGGTTTTACAATGCGATAGCTTCTATTCTTTTCCTGCGTTTGCTTATACAGCGTATCGCGATCCACGTCGAGCAGCACCGACAGCTCGTCGGCGATCGTCGTCATCGTTTCCGGCTGCTGAATTTTGGAGGGCACCATGATCACGTTATACACTTCACGCGAGAGGGCCAGCGCCGTCATATTCGCATCGTAAATCTCACCGCGCATTGCGGGAACGTCAATATCGCTGAGCTGCTGTGCCACGGCTTTCTGCTGCCAGAAATCCTGACAAATCACCTGCACGTAGAACAAGCGAACGATAAGCAGCAACAAAATACCAAAAATGAAGCCGGCCACAACCGTCGTCTTTTTCTTCATAATCGAGGTTAAGCGACGCGTAGGCGGTTCTGCTTTTCGCTTTTTCTTAAACATCTGGTACACCTCACTTTTTTGGAAAGAAAAGAGAGTTAAGACGCTACCATCCCAACTCTCCTCGTCTGAGGTTCCGTTTCAGTGTATGCCGAGGCATCACCCGAATAGAACCGTTCATGTTCTCTGTTACCCTATCCAGCCGGTAAGCCCTTCCCACAGCGACTCCCAAAAGCTGCCGCCGTCCTCTGCCTCCGGTGTAACGGGGGTTACGGTGATATAATCGATCTGCCCCGATTCCATTTGGCGAAGCCCTGCGTTTTCTGCGTAGATCTCCACGCTTTGGGCCGAAGTCAGCCCTGCCAGCTCGCCCTCCAAGCGCTTGGTTTCGCCAAGCACCTGATTGTAACGGATTTCCGTTTGGGTAATGGCGTTGTTCATTTCGGTAAGCTGTGCGCGAAGCGAAAGAAACATCGCCAGAACACCCACCACAAACGCCGCGACCAACACCACCGCGGCGGTATTGATGACCTGCTGCAAGCGAGCCTGACGGCGTTCCGCCTTCTCGGCTTTCTTGCCGGCAAAAGAAGTGATTTCAGCGGATACGGGAGCAAATTGACTCAGATCATACGCTTCGTTATTATAGTTCGCCATATCCATTGTTCACTCCTTTCGGTTAATTATCCCTTAATTTTTCCACACACCGCAATTTGGCGCTGCGGCTGCGAGGGTTTTCTTCTAATTCCTGCGGCGAGGCTTCGGCCGGTTTTCTGAGAACCAAACGGCCGGCCGGTTGCTTGCCGCACACGCAAACCGGAAACGACGGTGGGCAGGTACAGCCCGTGCAAAACTCGGCAAAGCGTTGCTTCACCATACGGTCCTCCAACGAATGGAAGGTGATCACCGCCAAGCGGCCGCCCACCTTGAGCTGCGAAAACGCAATATCCAGTGCATCGGACAAGCAATCGAGCTCGGCATTCACCGCAATACGCAAGGCCTGAAATACGCGGCGAGCAGGGTGCTTATCCCTTCTGGCCGCAGCAGGTACGCTTTCGGCAATCAGCGTTGCCAGCTCCTCCGTGGTGGTGATAGGTGCCGTTTCTCGCCTGCGTACAATGGCACGGGCGATGGCACGAGAAAATTTTTCTTCACCAAAACGGAAGAAGATATCGGCCAGATCCTGCTCGCTCCACTCACGCAAAAGATCGGCGGCGGTGGCTCCTTCTTGACTCATCCGCATATCCAGCGGTGCATCGGTATGATACGAAAACCCACGGGTAGGTTCGTCTAACTGATGAGAAGATACGCCGATATCGAGTAAAATACCGTCTACCTTATCGATACCGAGCTCGGTAAGCACGCGATCCATATACCGAAAATTGGACCGGACCACGGTGGCAGGCAGCCCTGCCAGGCGGTTACCTGCTTGAAGTATGGCATCGGGATCTTGGTCGAGCGCGATCAGCCGACCGCCCTGCAGCCGTGAGGCAATGGCGTGTGAATGACCGCCGCCGCCTGCCGTGCCGTCTACATAAATGCCGTTTGGCTGAACGTTCAGCGCTGCGAGCGTTTCCTCAAACAGCACCGGACGGTGATACGCATACGCTTCCGCTTGTGTCATATCAGAACCCTAACTCTTCGAACTGGGCTTCCACCTCGTCGTCCGTCATTTCCTGCATGTTTTGTTCATAGGCAGCAGGGTTCCAAACCTCGGCGTGGTTGCCCGCACCGATAACGACGGCATCTTTTTCGAGGTTAGCATATTCGAGCAGATGCTTGGGCAACAGAATACGGCCGTGCGAATCCACCTGCACATCGCAAGCGTTGGAGGCCAGATACCGTTGCAGCCTTCTTGCTTTGGTGATGGGCATTTCGGCAATGCCTGCCAACAGGCTTTCCCATTCTTCGTTTGAATACAGCGACACGCAGTGATCGAGCACGGCAGCCGCCATAAATTGCGAACCCAGTTTATCGCGCAGCTTCGAAGGGACGGACAGACGCCCCTTTGCGTCGATAGAATGTTCAAAACGACCGTACAGCATCTGTCTTCACCTCCGTTTTTGTTTAATGTTGAAAACTATGTTGAAAGTGTGGAATTTTCCCACTTTTGAACACAAATGGCCACGTAAGTACATTATATACTGTTTTTTTAGAAAAATCAAGATGCAATATCGAAAAAAATACGGGGATTTTCTAATGGTAAAAAATGAGAAAACGCCGCTTTGCAGAGGGCTGCGAAGCGGCGTTTGAGCGAGTTATGCAATGGATTGAACGAGAGCCACCAATATTGGCATGGTGATGACCGAAAAGACCGTGGAAAGTGCCACCAAGTTCACCGAGGTTTCGGTATCCTGACCGTAACGGTCGGCAAACATGGAAACAGCCGCCGCAATGGGGGCGCTGCCGGCGATTGCCATAGAGCACAGCAGCGTTCCGCGTAAGCCACACAAGTACAGAATACCGATCGAAACCACGGGGACGAGCAGCAAGCGCACGGCGCACGCCAAATAATACGAACGGTTACGCAGAGCCGTGCGAAGCTCCACCTTGGAAAGACTGTATCCGATAAACAGCATCGGCACGGGAGTGTTCAAATTCCCGAGGTGCTGCATCGGTGTGCGGATCAGCGCAGGAAGTTCAAACGGCATCAGCAAGATCACCATACCGGCCAGCAAGCCGATCACACCGGGGTTGACAAGCAGCTTTTTGGCAGATAAGCGGCGAGAGGAGGTATCCATCGTGAGCAGACCGTAGCTCCACAGTGTGAGCGTAAATACCGTAACGTACGCCGCACCGTAAAATACGCCTTGCTCGCCGAGCACCGCCTGCTGCAGCGGCAAGCCCATAAAGCCTGCGTTGGAAAGCACCGCCGACGCACGCAGCACGCGATCACGCGGAGTGTTCTTGCGATACAGCAGCTGCGCCACGCCGATGGCCACCATGTGAACGACCAGCGCCATCAACACCGCAAAGCCCAGATCCTTAATAACGGCAACGGAAAACTCGCGTTCGAACGACAAGGCGATCACGCAGGGCGTGGAAAGCAGCAACGCAATATCCGAAAGTGCTTTTCCTGCTGCTTCACCGATGATCTTCTTTTTCCCCAAGGCGTAGCCCGTGAGAATGAGTATAAACAAGATCAGCACCTGCTGGCCGACCGTGAGAAAATTTTGCATACGGAAACCCCCGTTTAATAATTACCTTATTATTATAACGGAAGCCGAAGAAAAGTACAAGGGATAAAGTAAAAAAGCAGGAACTCCCGTTCCTGCTTTTTGTGTAGCTTAAGCGCAGCGGCGAAGCGGCACCACGTTTTGCATAGCGGCACGGCTTTCGCTTTCCATAATGCGGCGATGCACCGCACGGCGGCGGCGACGATTGCGTTCGGCTGCCGCATCACGCTTGAGCGCCGTGGCGCAGCACCCGAGCACCGTAACACGGCACGCGATCATCAGCAGCGTGAGCACGGGATGATCCCACACGAGAAGCACACCGCACATCGCCATTTCGAACGCCGCCATCGACGCAGGGATCCACGCCATACGGTGGGACAGCGTTTTGTGAGGCTTCATAAGCATATTTAACGCATACGCCGCAAGCAGCACGGCGGAAACGATACTTAACAACATAGCAAACATCCTCTCTGATCTTGTTCGAAAAAACCGAACAAATGTTTTATTTGTGATTTGATTATACCAAAGATTTTGCCGTTGTCAATAGGAAAACGAAAATTTGTTCGATTTTTGTTCGAAAAATTTTTGGAGATAAAAATAAGGAGAACCGATCGGTTCTCCTTGGTGGTTATTTCATCAGCGCCTTGGCGGCAGTTACGGTGTTTTTGAGAAGCATAGCGATCGTCATAGGGCCTACGCCGCCCGGCACGGGAGTGAGATACCCTGCCACGCTTTCCACAGCAGGATCCACGTCACCGCACAGCTTGCCGTCGGCGCCGCGATTGATGCCCACGTCGATCACCACGGCACCCTCCTTCACCATATCGGGCGTTACGAAGCCTGCACGCCCCACAGCAGCCACCAGCACGTCGGCCTCTCGGCAAACGTCCTTCAGGTTTTTCGTGCGAGAGTGGCAAATGGTAACGGTGGCGTTTTCGTGCAGCAGCAGCATCGCCATGGGTTTTCCCACGATATTACTGCGACCGATCACCACACAGTGCTTGCCCTCCACGTTAATATTTGTGCGGTGCAGCAGCTCCATCACGCCTGCAGGAGTGCAAGGCAGGAAGGTATAATCACCGATCATAATACGCCCCACGTTTTCGGCGTGGAAGGCATCCACGTCCTTGGCAGGCGAGATCGCTTCGATCACAGCCTTGTCGTCCAGATGGCGCGGCAGCGGCAGCTGACACAGAATACCGTGGATATCCTCGCGGCCGTTGAGCTCCTCCACGAGCGCCAACAGCTGCTCCTGCGTGGCATCGGCAGGCAGTGCAAATTCCTCCGAACGCATACCTGCTTCGGCGCAGGCCTTCTTTTTGTTGTTTACATACACACGAGAGGCCGGATCATCACCCACCACGATAACTGCCAAGCCGGGCGTTTTTCCGTTTTTCGTCATTTCCTCCACTTCCGCACGCACCTCGGCGCGAACGGCGGCGGCAATGGCTTTACCGTCAATTCTCACTGCCATTTTCTTCTTCCTCCTTGGAATCTTCTTCTGTTTGTTCTTCCGCAGGCAGCACGGCAGGCAACCGTTCTTCGCGCCCCTTAAACACAAAATAGAGCGCCACACCGCCGATAACGGCCAACGCCGCTACCAAGCAGGAAACGCGCATCGTTCCCAAATACAAGCTGTCGGTACGCAGCTGTTCAATGAAGAAGCGCCCCGTGCCGTACCAAATAATATACAGCGAAAACAGCTGGCCGCGGAAGTTGTAGGCTTTTTTGGAAACGGTATGTATCAAAGCCAGCCCCAGCAAGCACCACAGCGACTCGTACAAAAACGTGGGATGCACAAGCTCGGCGCTGTTATAAGATAAGCCCTGCACGTTGGCGGAGATCTCGCTGCCCGTCATTCCCCACGGAAGCGTGGTATTGCCGCCAAAGGCTTCTTGGTTGAAGAAGTTGCCCCAGCGGCCGAGGGCTTGGCCGATCAAAAAGCCGGGAGCAGCGATATCGAACATACGCAGCGTATCCACTTTTTTCAGCTTACACATCCATAGCGCCGTGCCGAAGGCACCGATAACGGCACCGTAGATGGCAAGTCCGCCTTCCCAAATGCGAAAGATCGATTTGAAATCGGCAAAATAGGCCGCACGGTCGGACGAAAACAACACGTAGTAAATGCGCGCACCTAAAATCGCGAACAAGGCGCACACCAACACCACATCGGTCATCGCATCTTTGTTGAGCCCAAATTCATCGGCACGGCGGTAGGCGTACCACGCCGCCAGTAGCAAGCCCATCACGATGAGCACACTGTACCAACGCACGTAAAAGAAATTGTCGTTGCCCAAGGGGATGCGGAAAATCCATTCTCTTACGGGAATGTTTTCCAGCCCCAGCCCCGGAAATGAAACGTATGAATCCATAGTCAATCCTCCTATACCGGCTTAATTACCGACAGTGACGAGGCTTCGTCACTAAAATCCGTTTGCAGGCGGCGCATAACATCCTCCAGCGTGAGTGCCGCCACCGCTTCCAGCTGTTCAAAAGGTGCATAACCATCGAAATGAGCGTCTACCAGCAAATCGCCGCACGCTTCGGGATTATCTAAACGGGCAATACTCTGGCCGTACACGGCGTTGCGTGCCGCCACGAAATCCCTCTCGTCGATTCCTTCGCGCTGCAGACGCTTTACCTCGTTCTTAAACGCTGCTGCCACCGCTTCGGGATCGCGCGATTCGCCGCCGACGATCCACGTGCCGAAGCCGGCACCGCAAAAATATTCCACGCCGAACGAATCGTTAATAAGTTCTTGCTCCATCAGCGAGGTGTAAAGAGCCGTGGATTTGCCGCCAAGCAATTCCTCCAGCACGTCGGCCGCCGCCAGCGCGGCAGGCGTTTCGGCTTCGAGCCCTTCTGCCGTGGCCACGGGAGCTTTATATCCTAAATAGAACAGCGGCACCGCCACGGGCATCGCTTCTTCCACGCGCGGTGTTTTCGCTGCACGCGGCTCGTTCACGGCCGGACGGGTAGGTACGTTCGGCTCGCAGGGCTTAAGCAAACGGTCTGCCACCGCCTCCACCTGCGCGCAGGTAACGTTGCCCGATACAGACAGCACCATATTGTGTAAATTATAATAGGTATGATAGCAACCGTACAGCAGCTCGGGTGTGATTTCGGCAATGGAATCCACGGTGCCTGCAATGTCCACACGCACGGGGTGCTCGTGATACAGTGACTCCAGCAAATTGGTAAACACCCGCCGAAACGGCGAATCCTCACACATACGGATCTCCTGCCCGATGATGCCGCGTTCTTTTTCCACCGTTTGCTCGGTGAAATACGGATCCTGCACGAAATCCAGCAAAATCTCCAGCGATTCCTCTACCTGCTGCGTGCAGGTGAACAGATACGCGGTTTGGCAATACGAGGTGTACGCGTTGGCGTTTGCCCCCGTTTTGGCATACCGTTCAAACGCATCGCATTCTTCGTTTTCGAAAAGCTTGTGCTCCAAATAGTGAGCAATGCCTGCCGGTACCTCGGTGCGCTTTCCGTTTGCAATACACGCCGTATCCACTGCACCGTATTTCGTGGCGAAAACGGCATACGCCGTGCTGTAATCGCTTTTGGGCCATACGTAGATGGGCAAGCCCGAGGCGTGCTTTAAAAAGAAATACCGTTCGCCCGTTCGCTCACAGCGAAACTCCTTCCATTCAGCCATCGTTTTCACCCTCCTGCGCCAACAAGTACACACATTCACAGCGAAGACGAGCCGCCGCACGGATCACGGCGTCACGGCTGACCGCTTGAATCTCCGCCCGCAGCTCGGCAGGCGTTTTCATACGGGGCAACAGCGTTTGCGACAGATACCAGCCTGCCATACCTGCTTGCGAATCCGTTACCGCCTCGAAGCTTTGTATAACAGCACGGCGTGCGGCTTCCAGATCGTCGTCGGTAAATTCGCCGTTTGCAAGCATCGCCACCTGCTTTATGATCTCGCTTTCGGCACGCGCGGCGTTGGCTTCCTCCACACCGCTTTGCACCAACAAAATGCCCTTCATTCGGTCGTACGCCGACGAGCAATAATAACAGAGGCTGAGCTTTTCACGCACGTTGCGGAACAAGAACGATGCCGGCGTGCCGCCAAGCACGGCGTTCATCAGCCGCACGGCAGAAACGTCTTCGTTCGGCTCGGCACAATCGGTGCGGAAGCCCAATACCAGCTTGGCTTGCTTTACGGCCATACGCTCCACCAAGCGTGCCTGCTCCTTTAAATGAGTTGTAGTATCCGTCATACACGGGAGAGGCGCACGGTCACGCACGGCGTCAAAGCCATTTTTGAAGGCTTCTTCGATTTGCTCGGCATTACCGCCCTGCACGATCAGACGCACGGTGGCGCATCGCAGCATTCGTTGCCACGCCGCCGTCATTTGCGCAGGGGTGAGCTGTTCAATGATCTCCGCCTTGCCGCAACGGCCAATGCCGTAGGCTTCGTTCGGGCACAGCAGCTGTTCGGCACGGGTGCGTGCAAACACACGTTTTTCGTTGATTTGTGCGCGCACCTCCTCCGCCAAGCAGCGGCGTTCGGTTTCTACATCGGCCGTGCGAAACACGCCGTTCTCCAGCGCCGGAGAAAACAGCATCTTGCACAGCAGCTCGGCACATTCGGAGGTTACGGCCTCGCCGTTTAGGGCGAAGCGATCATCGGTGCATTCGGCGGTAAGCACCAAGCACTGCGATTCACCCACACGGGTGACACGGCCGCTTACCACAGCACCGTACAATTCGTTTAAGCGGCGATTGAGCGCCGTGAAATCGGGATACGCTGCGCACGCACGGGTGAGCAGGCTCGGCAAAAGCGCATATTCCTCTACCGTCGCTTCGGCAAGCGGCAGAAATAACCCCACCGTGATCTGTGCGGTTTTAAAACGGCTGTCGGGCAGACGTATGCTTTCCACACCGTTGCACAGCAAGCGAGAACCGTTCATCATACGGGAACCCCCTTTGGATATCTTACCGTTTATTGTATCACAGTTTCCGCCGTAATAAAAGAGTTTTTTGCGATTATTCGTTGCGAAGCGCTTCCACGGGCTGCAAGCGGGAGGCTTGATAGGCAGGATAGGCCCCGAATACGCCGCCAACCGCCAGCGAAAACAAAAACAGCACCGCAAACAGCCACGGCGGCGTACCGCCGAAGCCCAGCCAGCCAAGCACCGCCGACAGAACCACCGACGGCAGCAGCCCCAGCAAAGCGCCCGTGGCCGAAAGCAGCACCGCTTCGATTAAAAATTCCGATAGGATGCGGCGGTTGGTGGCGCCGATGGCCTTTTTGATGCCGATTTCACGCGTGCGCTCACTAACGGCAGACAGCATAGCCGTAACGATACCGAAGCCCGACACCACCAACGCAATGGCACTGATGGCGGTGAGCACCAGCACGACCGTATTCACCAAGCGCTCCAGCCGCGTTTTTTGTGCAGCGAGATCGTCGGTGCGAAAAGGCGAGCTACCGTCGTATAAACGGTTGAGCAGGCGTCCGATGTGTCCTTTGGCGGCCGCCGAATCGCTGTTCACACGCACGGCAATCTGGTCAAACGCCGTTTGTCCCGTTATATTGCTGTGTGTAGTGAACGGCAAATACAGCATCCCCGGTATCATCGCGGTGAAATTCTGCAGCAGGCTGCTGCCCGTTTCGCTCACACCGATCACGGTAAGCTCCTCCGCCACGTCACCGTACTGCACTGTTACGGTTTTCCCCACAACATTGCGGCGACCGTACACCTTTTGCGCCAGTGCTTCATCCAGCACGCACACTCGCGCGGCGGCTGAAACGTCACCTGCCGTGATCATACGGCCGTGGCACAGCGAGAGTGCGATCACCTGCCCTGCGCCTGCATCAATACCGCACAGCGCCGATTGCTCCGAAGCGCGCCCCGTGGAAACGTCACCCAGCTGCACCATCAGCGGCATCGCCGATTGCACGCAGGATAATTCACGCAGCTGCGACAGCGTTTCCTCGCTGATTTGTTCGCCGCCCGTTTGCGCCATCACCGACAGCCCACCGACTCCCATACTGTCGAGCTCCTTGTTTACAAACTCCCGTCCTGCCGTGCTGATGACGGACACGGTGGATACCATCAGCACGCCCACCGCAATACCCACCACCGTGAGCCACGTGCGGTGGCGTTTGCGTATCAGATTGCGAAACGCGTCTTTAATCAACTCTGCCATACGTCATTCCACCCATACCGACACGGTGTCACCCGCCAGTGTTTCGGGGTTTTGCACCAACCGATCACCTGCCGATAGCCCGGACAGTACCAGCACTCCGTCGGCGCAATCCTCTCCCCATACGGGGACAGTGCGCACGGCGGTGCCGTCATCTCGGTAAACGTAAACGTATTCCTCACCCTCTCCGTTTTGCGCAATACAGCCGTACGGTACCAGCAATACGTCCTCCAGCACCTCCGTTACCACGGTGGCACGGGCGTTCAGTCCGCTGCGCAGCGAGTCGTCAGCCTCGCCCTCGTCCAGCGATATCACGGCATCTACCACCGTGGCAGATACCGCACCCACGTATTCCTGATGCGCGGTATCCGCAATATGCGTTACGGTACCGTGGTAGCGCTCCTTATTAAAGGCCACGCCCGAAATTTCCGCCGTTTGTCCCACCGACACGCGTGACAAATGCTTTTCGCGTATCACAATGGCCACCCTCACGCCGCCGTCCACGGCGATCACGGCACAAGGCGTTTCGGGGGCAGCCACGCCACCCGTTGTCACTTTCATTGATTTCACCACACCCGAAACGGGTGCGGTCACGGTGCTGACGGGAGCTACCGCCGAAGCCCCCAGCTGCGAAAGCACCTGCATAGTGGCTTCGGTGTCCACGGCAAACAGTGCCTCGCCTTGTTTTACACGCTGCCCCTCTTTAACGTACACCGTGCCTGCAACGCACGGCACCGAAACAAAGACGTCCTGCGTTTTTGAAGCTTGTATTTTCCCCGTACATTCCACCGTTCTTCGCACGGCGGTGGCTTGCAGCTCCGTAACCGTCACCGTGGCCCGAGGACGGCCCGTGTATTGCCGAATGCCGAAAATCGCCGCCAGCGCTACGGCGGTACAAAGTACCAAAAGCATATATTTTTTCATTCGTCGCCCATCCTTTCGCTTGGGTTATTGTTTGACGAATTTCGCAAAATATGAAACAGCGACGAAGAAAATTCTTCGTCGCTGTTTTTATACTTTATTCGTTGGTTTCGTTTTTTGAATCGCAACGGCATTTTTTGCGGCATTGCTTCGCATACGGACAGCCAATACACGTATCCCCTCGCCGCTTGGCGCGCACGAGATACCATACGATCCCTGCCGTCACCGCCACCAACAGCAAAACAACAATGGCATTTTCCATTCTTTTCACCCGTTTATTTTGCCGTTTGTTTTTTGGCTTTTAGTGCCAGAAAAATCACTATCGCTGTCATAACGAATATCGCTGCCAAGCCACCGAGTGCTGCTGTTACGGAAAGCGAACCGCCCACCGCCAGCGTGCCGACGGTGTAGACCAAATAGGATACCGTGTATCCTACCG
>JAZQTE010000152.1:0-1130 GCA_045630505.1 Acutalibacteraceae bacterium
AGCCATATGTACCGAAGCGAAGGGATGCTCGCTTACCCAAACAATGAACGGCTCCCAGTCCATAGCGGTACCGATCAAGATCATAATCGTACCCAACACCTGCTTGATGCCGTAGATGGCAAAGTAGGCGCCCACCGCCGCCAAAATGCGGTTTTTCTTAGACAGTTGACCGATGCAGATGCAAGCATAGAAGAGCAGCATCTCGGTCAGCAGCACCACCAGGATGCCAACAATACCCTCTACCAAATACAGGGGCATATGAACACCCCATTCCCGCACGCTCAACTTAAGGAGGTACCAAACAGCCTTACCAATCTCCACCGTCAGGTCGCCAAAGGTTACGATAATCACGGACAACACCGCCGCAACCAAGGTCACAAGCTGAACAATGATGGATGCCGCCAGTTTCACCAGAATGTGCTGCTTGGCGGTAACGGGCAAGGTGAACGACAAATATCCCTCGCCGGTAAACAGGTTGCGGTGAAAACGCGTAACACCAAAAATAAACGGACACACAATACACGCCACCAGCAACACCACGTAGAAAACGCCGGCAGAACCGCTGATGATGTTATACACAATCGTATCCTGCTCAAATAACTGAATAAAACGTCCCAGTACGGAAGCACCGCCCAGCAAACACCAAATTGGGATCATCGATCTCCACAAGGCGTGCATTTCGTGCTTAAATAACTTCTTTACCATCGGAACACCTCCCGAAACAGTTCGTCAACACTCTTGCCGTTTTCTTCGCGGATCTCATCCACCGTCTTTTGCAGCACGATGTGCCCTTGGTGAATGAATATCGCTTCATCTAAAATTTGCTCAATATCCGTAATCAGATGCGTGGAGATCAACACCGTCGCATCGGGATTGTAGTTGTTAATGATGGTGGAGATCACGTAATCCCGTGCCGCAGGGTCCACACCTGCAATCGGCTCGTCCAGCACGTACAAAAGCGCGTTGCGGCTCATCGTGAGGATAAGGCACACCTTTTCCTTGTTGCCTTTAGAAAGCGTTTTCAGCCGCGTATCGGGCGAAATATGCAGGCTCTCCAGCATCGTGTACGCCACGTCGGGACGAAAATCTTCGTAAAAGTCCACAAAGTAATCGATGATCTGGCGCACCTT
>JAZQTE010000153.1:0-2273 GCA_045630505.1 Acutalibacteraceae bacterium
GGCAGCGTGGACCAACGCTTGATGGAAACCGCCATCGACGCTTTCCGTCAATACACGAATTTCAAAGACGTGGAATTGCTCAAAAACATCTGGAACGTCGCTATCAGCAAAAGCGTTTCTTACAACGATGTAAACGGCAACCCGATGTCTGCCGCGCAGATCCTCAATTTCATCTATACGGGTGAAGGCGAATTCGGCGGTTCCGAAGGCTCGGGCGAGGAAGCCGCCAGCGCCGCCGTGGATTTTGTAAAAGCCGTAATCCCCACGTTGTACGGCGGCACGGGCGCCACGCCTGAACAATGTGCACAGTTCAACGGTGTACAGACCTCTGCCATCAACAAAGCCGAGCTTATGTCGGGCGACGCTTTCTTTGTGCAGGAAACCGCCGAGGATACCGTTGGCAAGATCTATATCTACAACGGTAAACGTCTGTTCCAAATCGCCGACGGTGTTATCGACGTAAATACCGATGCCGTGCTGGCCGCCCTCCCGAACGCCTACCGCTACGCGGGCCTGCGTTTCTCTTATGTAATTGCCAACCGCAAGGATTTCATTGAAGGCACCAACGAAACGCTTACCGAAGCGCAGCAGGCTGTTGTTTCGATCGCCGAGGCGCTGTTGCTTCGCGGCGACCGTGCACAATACGATGCCGGCAGCGTTATGAAGCCCAGCGGTCGTTCGGAATACAAGGATAACACGCCCGAAGATTATCTTTCTAACTCGTGGAAATATACCAACTGCGCTATGCTCACGTTCGACAGCTACTATTTCGGTGTCGGCAAAGACACGGGCAGCAACTGGTACACCGCCAATATCATCAACAGTGCCAAGAGTCAAAACATCTACTATTACGAACCCACCAAAACCGAAACCGACGAAGAAAAGCAAGCGCAGATCGATAAATTCTACGACGCCCTTCAGCCCGGTGATACCATTGTTATCCGCCGTCAGAACGACAGCGGCCACGCTATGCTGTATACCGGCAACGGCATCGTTATCCACAGCACGGGCGGCAGCTATCTCACCGCCGACAACAGCGGTATCGGCACGGGTAAGGAGCAATACGAGGCTACTGTCCGCTTTTTGAACGCCTACGATTACTTTGATCCCAAATGCGATAACGGCGGTGCATACAGCTATTACGTATTCGGCGACGCCGTGACCAAAATCGGCATCTATCGTCCTCTCAAGAGCTTCAGCGGCACCATTCCGCAGGAAACCGTAAACCGTATGAAGAACTTAAAGGATATCGCTGTGGAAAAGGTAGCCTCCCGTCCCACCGCGCAAACCGTGAACGTGGGCGAAGAGATCACCTACACCTTCAAGTTCCTCAACGCAGGTGAAGAAGACAAAACGCTGAACATCACCGATACCGTCCCCACGGGTACCACGCTGGTTTCTGCCGCAGGTGCCACCGTAAACGACACCGACCTCGCGTGGACGATCACCATCCCCGCAGGCGAGAAATACGAGATCGCCTACACCGTGAGCATTGATGCCGCTATGCTCGGCAGCAAGATCGAAAGCCGTTCGGCAGTGGTCGGCGGCGTTTCGGTGAGAGCGAACGATCTGTTTGTTGCTAACACACTTACCGTCGAACAGCAAGCGGCACTCGTGAGCGCTGCGCAATCGCTCACAAGCTCCGATAAGCGTAATCTGGAGCTGCTCAACGAGATCTACAGCACCGCCTTCGGCACGGAAAGTGTCTTCGAGCACACCACGCTTTCCACCTTCCACAGCCAGCTCTTCACGCTTGCATCCGACGGCGAGCGTTACACCATCGCCGACAACCAATACGGTGATATGGTCGTTCCCACGCTCTACGGCGGCAGAAAGTATTACAGCACGGATACGACCGAAAACGGCCGTCAAAGCCGCTTGGCGCGTGAAGAAGACCTCATCGTAGGTGACGTTCTCTTCGGACGCACCAGCTCCTCCAGTAGCGTTTATCTCTATCTGGGCAACGGCGTTTGCTGGTCACTGAGCAGCAATAAGGCCGAAACCATTTCCGTGGCAGCCCGTATGGAGCGCTTTGTAGGCTATGTAAACTACTGGGCGATTCTGCGTCCCTCTATGACTATGGAGGCCACTGAATGAAACCGTATATAACTCCCGTTTGTGAAGTGCTTGAGCTTTTGCAAACCGAAGTGCTGGCCGCGATCGTTCAAAGCGAACCCATTGTTGAAGATAACGACGACGATTTAAGCGTATAATAAGATCCCGCAGAGCTTCGGTTCTGCGGGATTTTGTCTTGCTATCGGCCGATGTGCTAT
>JAZQTE010000154.1:0-6633 GCA_045630505.1 Acutalibacteraceae bacterium
CGGTAATATGGCGGAGCTGGCACTCTCGCTGATAGGGGGGACGCTATGACGGTTACCGAATTGTATAACCAACAGCTGGAGGCCAGCGGCGCCGAAAAGCTGTTGGAGGCGCTTCCGTCACAAACGCGAGAGCTTTTGGAAGCGTTGGGGATAGATACACTGCAGCCGTTGGTTTTTCCCGATACCGAAACGACGCTGCAACAGCTGCTATCCTTGCTGGCCGAAGCTTTCAAGGAGCCGCTTGCGGTGGCGGTGACGGTGCTGGCGGTAACGCTGCTGTATGCGTGGATCAACGGCCTGCGCGAAACGTGGAGTTCTTCTGATACGGTGAGCGTGTTTTCGTCGGTTTGCGCACTTTCGGTGTGTGGGGTGGTGATGCTGCCGCTCACGCGGTGCATTACGGCGGTGAACGAAGCGGTGGAATCGGCCGGTATCTTTATGGCAAGCTTTACACCCGTATACGCGGCGGTGCTGCTTGGCGGAGGGCAGGCGGTATCCGCGCTGTCGTTTCAATCGGTGGTGCTGTATGCGTCGCAGCTGATGACGTGGCTGGCAGGTGGTGTGATCGTGCCGCTGATGACGGTGTCGTTGGCGCTGGGAGTGACGGGCTCGGTGACACCGCAGCTGCGGCTCGGCGGTGTGGGAAAGTGGATCGGAAGCGTCTCGGTGAAAGTTCTTATGTTTGGCATGATGCTGTTTACGGGAATTTTGTCCCTGCAAAGTCTTACGGGCAACGCTGCCGATAATTTGGGAGCGCGGGCGTTACGGTTTTCCGTGGTGAATTTCGTTCCCGTGGTTGGCGGCTCTTTGGGAGAAATGTTTTCTACCGTGCGAGGCTGTCTGCAGCTGTTGCGTTCCACGGTGGGCGGTTTTGGTGTTGCCGCCACGGTGCTGATGATCGCACCGCCGCTGTTTCGCTGCTTGGCTTTTGGGCTGTTGCTGTCCCTTTGTCGGATGGCAACGGATTTATTTGAGCTGAAAACGCTTACGGGCATTGTGGACGCTGCACGCTCGGCGATAAAGAGCTTAACGGGCGTGCTGTGTGCTTGCAGCTCGTTTTTGATTATTGCGATCACCGTGGTAACGGCGGCAACGGGAGGATGAAATGGAGGCAATTCGTGCGTGGGGCGGTGCACTGTGCGTGGCGGCGCTCGGGTGTACCGCAGTGCAGCTGTTGGCGCCGTCCGGCAGCTTGGGACGCGTGTTTCGCTTGCTGGTGAATACGTTTTTCTTGTGCTGCTTATTGCTGCCGCTGTGCTCGGCAGAGCGTTTTTCGTTACGTAACGTGGAGGTGCTGCCGCAGAGCGTGGTATCGGAATTGTTGGCCGATACCGTTACGGAACAATTGGAAGGTCAGGTGCGTGATACCGTGGAAGCACTCACGCGGCAGGCAATGGCGGAGCGCGGCGTGGAGTGTAAAAAAATCGAGGTGCATACGGATATTTCCGAGGAGGGCGGCATATATATTCAACGTGTTACCGTTACCGTGGACAAACAAACGGTACCGATGGCGAAAGCGGCGGGGGAGGTGTTGTCAAAGCAATGGAAGGCACCCGTTGAGGTGAGTGCGAAGTGAAAGGATGAATCGTATGAAAGAACAGTGGCAAACGCTTTTGAAGGCTCGTTTTTTTAGTGGGAAGCACGGGTGGTGGCTGTGGATCGTGGGAGCAGTGGGTGTGGTATTGCTGTTGCTTTCGGGAACGCAGACGAAGCAGGAGGCCAAGGCAACTGTGAATAGCGAGGCCTTCGTGCAGGAAACAGAGGAACGGCTGACCGAATTGGTGAGCAGCATTGAGGGCGCCGGCCGATGTCGTGTGCTGGTAACGCTGGAAAATGGAGTGGAATACGTGTATGCCACGGAACAGAAAATCAATTCCGACCGACAGCAGGACACCGACCGACTGACACAGCGTAACGACAGTGAAAGCTCCGTGATCATCGTAGATCGCGGTAACGGGCGCGAAGGGCTGCTTGTTACCGAGATTCAACCTACGATTCGCGGTGTTGTGGTGGTTTGCGAAGGCGGCGAGCGTGAGGAAATACGCTCCCGTATTGTGGAGGCGGTAACGGTGGCGCTGGGCGTAACACCCAAGAGGGTGTGTGTAACGAGATTAACGTAAGGAGAGCGTATAATTATGAAAAAAGTTTTTGGTAAAAAACAGCTGTTGCTGGGAACGCTGATCGTAGCGCTCGGTTTGGCGGTGTATTTGAATTATTATTTTGCGCAGTCACCGTCGGGGCTGCTTTCTGATCCTCCCACACATCAAACGGATAAAAATTTGGGGGATGCTCTAAACGTAAACACCACCCCCGAAAAAGAAAATTATTTTGAGCAAGCGCGGCAAAGCCGTGCAGCTGCGCGAGAAGAAGCGGTAGCAACGGTGAAGGAATTGCTCGAAGGCGTAAAATCTACCGAGGAACAAAAAGCGGAAGCTGCTGTGCAAGCCTTGGCGATCACGAAAGCGATCGAGCAGGAAAGTAAGATCGAAAATCTCGTTAAGGCCAAGGGATTTGCGGATTGTGTTGTGTACATTGAGGGGGATTCCTGCAGCATTGTGGTGAGTGCGGACTCGCTTACGGTGCAGGATACGGCCAAAATTTCGCAGGTTGTCACGTCGCAATCGTCGATTTCGGCACAAAAAATTAATATTATTACCGTAAATTCATAAAAAACAGTTGCCCCGGAGATACTTTGTGGTATATAATAGTGTCATAAAGTGAAAGGGAGGACATCAGCATGGATGTTAAGGATTTCCAATCTTCAGAGGGCTGCTGCATTATTTCTGAGGAAGTTATCGCCACGATCGCAGCTACGGCGGCGGTTGAAGTGGAAGGCGTAGCAGGTATGGCTACCCGTCTTACGGATATCCGCGGGCTTGTCACTTCTCAGGGCACCAAATCGGTTGGCGTTATCAACAACGAAAACGAAACCGTGGTAGACGTGTATATCAATCTGAAAGCGGGTGTGCGCATTCCCGACGTGGCGAGTGCCGTGCAGCGCAAGGTGAAGAGCGAGGTACAGTCGATGACGGGCAAACCCGTAACGAAGATAAATGTGCATATCGAAGGCATCGTACTGGAAGATACGGAAGAAAAGTAATTAAAACGGAATTTGAAAACAGAAAGGCATGGTAATGCATGACCAGACGGGAAGCAAGAGAACTGGCGTTTGTGCTGTTGTTTGAAAGAAGCTTTTCAAACGAAAGCATTGCGGAGATCTTGGAAAACGCGGGCGACGCGCGCGATATTGTGACCGACACCTTTGCCGTCACCTTGGCGGAGGGTGCTGTGGAACATACCGACGAGATCGACGAGCTGATTACGGCAAACGCTCATAACTGGAGCCGTGAGCGTATTTCGCGCGTGGCGCTGGCCATTTTACGGTTGGCGGTATACGAAATGCGTTGGATCGAGGATATTCCGGTCAGCGTTTCCATTAACGAAGCGGTGGAGTTGGCCAAACGCTACGGCGGCGAAGCCGATGCCTCTTTCGTGAACGGTGTGTTGGGCGGCATTGCCCGACGTAATGAGGCTTAATATGAAACGGTATCTGGGGCTGGATACCAGCAATTACACGACCTCCGTTGCGGCTTTTGACGCCGCGACGGGGGCGCTTTGGCAAGTAACACAACTTTTGCCCGTGAAGGATGGCGAGCTTGGGCTTCGGCAAAGTGACGCGGTGTTTCATCACGTGCGTCAGCTTCCCGAGCTGTTTGAAAAGCTGATGGCGGAGATAAACGCCCCCTGCGATTTTAAGGCGGTAGGCGTGTCTGACCGTCCTTCGCAGGCAGAGGGCTCGTATATGCCGTGCTTTTTATCGGGTGAGGGCGCTGCACGGCAAACGGCGGCACTGCTTTCGGTGCCGCTTTACCGCTTTACGCATCAGCAAGGCCACGTGATGGCGGCACTGTACGGTGCCAAGGCGTTGGCACTGCGTGAAAAGCCGTTTTTGGCGTTTCACGTTTCGGGCGGCACTACCGATGCGCTGCTGGTGGAACCCGATGACACTACGGTGATTCGCTGTCGCCGCGTGGGCGGCTCGCTGGATTTGAAGGCAGGGCAGCTGATCGACCGTGTGGGCGGTATGCTCGGCCTGCCGTTTCCTGCAGGGCCGGCTCTTGAAAGGCTGGCACAGCCCGTGGAAGGGCGGTTGCCGCGTCCCTCTATGGAAGGAACCGGCTGCCATCTGTCTGGTGTGGAAAACCAATGCCGCAAGCTGTTGGAAAGCGGTGCCGAAAAAAGCGAGGTTGCACGATTTTGCTTGCTTAGCGTGTGTGCCGCGTTGGAGGCGATCACTGAACGTTTGCTTGCGGAATACGGTGAATTACCGCTTGTATATGCAGGTGGTGTGATGTCGAACACCTATCTGCGTGAGCGCTTTGAAACACGGTTCGGCGGCCACTTTGCACCGCCCGTTTATTCGGCAGATAATGCGGCAGGAATCGCCGTGCTCACGGCAATAAAGGCAGGAGAAAACGTATGACGGCAATTACGGTCAGTCAGCTTAACCGTTATGTAAAATCCCTGCTGGAAGGCGATGCCAACCTAAGCACTATTTTACTCAGCGGTGAGATCAGCAATTTCACAAATCATTATAAATCAGGGCATTGGTATCTTTCACTTAAAGACGAAGACGCCGTTGTGAAAGCGGTGATGTTTCGTTCTCAGGTGCAGCGCATGACGTTTCTGCCCGAAAACGGAATGAAGGTCATTGTGCGTGCACGCGTGTCACTGTATGAAAAAGACGGCTCGTTCCAGTTGTATTTAGACGATATGCAGCCGGACGGTGCAGGTGCGTTGCAGGTGGCCTATGAGCAATTAAAGCAACGCTTGCAGGAGGAAGGCTTGTTTGACGAAGGACGAAAACGGCCTTTGCCGCCTTATCCGCAGCGTGTGGGGGTTATCACCTCGTCCACGGGTGCTGCCGTGCGGGATATTTTTCACGTATTGGGGCGCCGCTATCCGTTAGCAGAGGTAGTGCTGATTCCCACACTGGTGCAGGGCGACGGTGCGCCTGCACAGCTTTGTGCGGCCATTCGTCGATTTGAGTTGATGAAGGCTGCTGACGATCCGAACACGCCCGATGTCATTCTTATCGGTCGCGGCGGCGGCTCCTTGGAGGAACTGTGGGCGTTTAACAGTGAACAGTTGGCTCGCACCATAGCGGCGGCCACAATTCCGATCATTTCGTGCGTAGGTCACGAAACGGATTTTACCATTTGTGATTTCGTGGCCGACTTGCGTGCCCCCACACCTTCGGCGGCGGCAGAGCTTGCTGTTCCCGACAGTGGAGAGCTGCGCCAGCGGTTATCCTTGCTGCAAAATGCTCTCGGCCGCGGTGCGGCCGCGGTATGCACGCGCAAGCAACGGCGGTTGGACGAGCTTACGGCCAAGCGCTGTTTATCGACACCGCTGTATCCTGTGGAAGAACGGGGAATGCGATTGGATCGCGTGACAAGGCGTTTTTCGGCAGCCGCCGAGCGCCTTACGGCCCGCGCCGGTACGCGGTTGGCAACGGCGGTGGGAAAGCTGGAAGCGATGAGTCCGCTGCGCGTGCTCGCACGCGGATACGCACTGGCGAGCAAGGACGGTGCGGTGGTGCGGTCGGTAACACAAGTACAAGAAAACGATACCGTATATTTGCGGTTGCACGACGGTGCGTTGCAGTGCCGTGTGGATAAAAGGATGTGAGTGTATGGCGGAACAAATGACGTTTGAAAATGCAATGGCACGGTTGGAAGAGATCGTGGCGTTGCTGGAAGGCGGAAGCTGCTCGCTGGATGAATCTCTCAAGCTGTTTGAAGAGGGCACCCGCCTTACGGCGTTTTGCAACGATTCGCTGAAAAACGCCGAGCAAAAGATCGTGCAGTTAACGCAGGGAAAGGACGAATAATATGGCGTTGTATACGGCTCGGTTAACCGAGCATTTGGCGGCGGTGGAGCAAGCGGTTGCAGCGGCGTTACCGAAAGCCTCGGGTGAGGTGAGTGTAGCTCCGCTGATGGCGTATGCTTGCGAAGGCGGCGGTAAACGCATTCGTCCCGTACTGCTTTTGGAATTTTGCCGTTTGTGCGGCGGTGATACGCAGGCAGCGTTGCCGTTTGCGGCAGCAATTGAGATGATTCATTCGTATTCCTTGGTACACGACGATTTGCCGTGTATGGATAATAGCCCCCTGCGCCGCGGTAAGCCTTCGGTGCACGCCGCCTACGGGGAAACGATGGCGCTTCTTGCAGGTGATGCGTTGCTTAACCGTGCGTTTGAGGTGATGCTGTGTCCTGCGGCAGCCAAAGGGCGTGAAGCGGCGGCGCTGCGTGCAGCGTTCGAGTTGGCCGAAAAAGCAGGGATCGAGGGGATGATCGGCGGTCAGGTGCTGGATCTGGCCAGCGAAGGCAAGCAGATCGATCTTCCCACGCTGCAAACGCTTCAAGAAGGCAAAACAGCGGCACTGTTGACGGCCGCGTGCCGTATGGGCGTGATTTTGGGCGGCGGTAGTGAAGAACAAATCGAAGCTGCCGGAAAATACGGCTACTATGTGGGACTGTGTTTTCAAATCGTAGATGATATTTTAGATGTGACAGCCACGGCCGAGGAGCTTGGTAAGCCCGTAGGCAGTGATGAAGAAAACGAAAAGA
>JAZQTE010000155.1:0-1314 GCA_045630505.1 Acutalibacteraceae bacterium
CGTCATTTTTCGCACAAATTAAATTCTTCGTGTGTAGGGGCTGGCGCCTCGACAGCCCGCAAAAATCCGCACAATCCCAAACCACAAACAAAAACGGCGTCGCTCTCGCAACGCCGTTTTCCTATCCTTATTTCGCGTACACCCACTCGGCATTTTCCAAGTCACCATTGCCGTCGCTTATTATCTCCATTTTCTCGCGGTCGGCTTTGCTGCCGCCGTAATTCACGGTTTTCAAAGCGTCACAATCGTAAAACGCACAATTAAAAATACTCGTCACGCTGTTCGGGATGGTGATGCTCGTCAGCCCCGAGCAGCCTTCAAACGTCCAACTAGAAATACCCGTCACACTGTTCGGGATGGTGATACTCATAAGCCCCGTGCAGAAGGCAAACACCCAAACCCCAATACGCGTCACACTGTTCGGGATAGTGATACTCGTCAGCCCCGTGCAGCCGTAAAACGCATAACTCCCAATACTCGTCACGCTGTTCGGGATGGTGATGCTCGTCAGCCCCGAACAGAGGTAAAACGCCCTTTCCCCAATACGCGTCACACTGTTCGGAATAGTGACGGATGTAAGCCCCCTACAGTACTCAAACGCTCGGTCCCCAACACGCGTCACGGGCAGCCCGTCGATTTTTTCGGGAATCACCACGCTCGTCGTACCCGACGGCGGATTGCAGCGCGTGATAACGATTCCGTTGCCCTCTTTTTGATACTCAAACAATGGTCTCGGTGCTGTTGTTATTGGCGGTACTGTCTGGATGGGAACGCGTGTTTTCTTTGTTCTCACGGTCGTTGTCGCCGTTGTCGGATTAACGGGCTTTCCGCAGCGTCCGCAAAATTCAGCCGCCTCCGCCAACGCTTCGCCGCAGTTCTTGCACGCCTTCACACCGTTCACCGCACCGCCGCAATACGCACAAAACGCCGCCGTCTTGGCAATCGCTTTTCCGCAATGGGCACACGCAACCGTATCGGCAGGCTTCGCCGTGGTCGGCGTAGCGGTAGGCTTGCCGTTCGGCGTGGTTGTTGCTACCGTGTCGGCAGGCTTCGTTGTCGTCACGGGCGCCGTAGTCGTTTCGTCCTCGGCATCAGCCGTCACCGTTCCGCCGTCGGCAACCGTAGTCGTCACACCGCTTACGTCAGTCGTGACAGTCACACCACCGCCCGTGGTGGTAACACTCCCCGTTTCACTACCGCACGCACACAGCGACAGCAGCAAACAACCGATCAGCAGCAACGCACCCAACCGTTTCATAAAAACACTCCCTATACGTTTCCCTCTCCTGCGGCCGCCATACGCGCACCGCAACC
>JAZQTE010000156.1:0-1037 GCA_045630505.1 Acutalibacteraceae bacterium
GATTCCTGCATGAAGATCAAGTATATGTTCCCGAAAGCGCACGCTGCGGCATACTGTACCGCTGCTTTGCGCGTGGCTTGGTACAAGGTTCACCGTCCCGTTGCCTATTATGCGGCGTATTTCACGGGGCGCGGTGAAGACGTGGATGCCGAATTCGTGCAAGGCGGCAAGAGTGCCGTGAAGCGCGAAATGGATCGCATTCGCAATATGGAAAAAGACGGTGCCAGCGCCAAGGAATTGGCTTTGGCCGAATCGTTGCACATCATTTACGAAGCGATGCAGCGTGGCGTAGAATTCTTGCCCGTCGATTTGTATCGGTCGCATTCGTATAAATTTGTGCCCGAAGACGGCAAGATCCGTCTGCCGTTCAGTGCTATAAAGGGCTTGGGCGGCGCAGCAGCAGAAGCGCTGATGAAGGCGCGTGACGAAGGCGAATTCCTTTCGCGTGACGATCTGCAGGCGCGTTCGGGTGTTTCAAAAACGGTGATGGAAACGTTGTCCGCTTTGGGGGCGCTGGGTTCATTGCCTTCGAGCAGTCAGATCAATTTGTTCGATTTTTAATTCAGAAGGGAGGACACGGCTGTGCTTGCTAAAAACCAAATCGTTCCCCTTACTATTACGGCGATGAGCGCCGAAGGGCAGGGGATCGGCCGTTATCAAGCGGCAGGGGAAGAACGCGGTATGGCCGTGTTCGTTCCGTTTACCGCTATTGGCGACGAAATTCGTTGCCGTATTTTGAAGGTGCAAAAGACCTTGGCTTACGGCAAGGTGGAAGAATTGGTGAAGCCGTCGGCCGACCGTGTGCAAACGGTGGACTGTCCTGCGTTTGGTAAGTGCGGCGGTTGTGTTTACCGCCATATTACGTATGAGGCGGAGCTTAAATGCAAATGGCAGCGCGTGGCGGATGCCGTGAGCCGTATCGGTGGGTTGTCGGTAGTGCCGCAGCCTATCGTGCCGTGCGAGCAGCCGAACCGCTACCGCAACAAAGCACAGTATCCCGTGGCACCGGGGGAGCACCGACCGATCGTGGGGCTTTA
>JAZQTE010000157.1:0-3897 GCA_045630505.1 Acutalibacteraceae bacterium
TGTTCATTCCTGCACTTCCTTGACCAAAAATTCCATAGTACACGCCATACCCTCGGTATTCCCCGCCGTGTCCACGGTGTAGGCGGCAAAAAAGCGGCCACCCTTCGCTGTCATTTCATTGTGAAAAGCCGTACACAGCACCGAAAACTCCATAGCCCCGTACGGTGTGTCATATTTCCACGGTTGCCGACGTCCGTTTTCCAGCGGCATACGCGCCGTGATCGGCCCCGTGCGTTCCATCAGTATCCGTGTGTTTTCCAACGTCACACGCACCGAAGAACCGCCACCGTCTTCGGTCTTTGGTTCGGTATACCGCAACGTCAGATCTCCGCCACGTTCTATGAGCAAGCCCGTGGTGTCGATGCGATTTTCTTGCGTATCTCCATTATCCGTTTGCCGCGTGATCAGCGTTATCTCTGCCTTCATCCACCCAGTTCCTCCGGATTTACGCGGTGAATATCGCCGTGTATCGGTTGCCCCAAGAACATCTCCGCCACCGAAACGAAGCCATCGGGACGGTCGCTCACATAGAACGAACAGCCGCCCTCCGTGCCGTCACACAACGCATCCCGTTCTCGTAATACGCTTTCACAACGGACCGCACACGCTTCACCCGAATTGATAAGCGTTACCCCATCACCCAGAATATCCGACAGCACGGGAGAGAGCAACGGAAAATGCGTGCAACCCAAAATCAAAGTATCCACGCCAACGTCTTGCATCGGCTTTAAATAACGCCGTGCTACCGCCACGGTAGCTTCGTTATCCCGTTCGATCCAGCCGTTTTCCACCAGCGACACAAACAACGGGCAGGCCTGCGACACGGTGTATACGCCCTTTTCTTCCAAATAGCGGCTAAACGCCTGCGAGCGCACCGTTGCCGTGGTACCCAAGATGCCAACGCGCCCGTTCTTGCTGGCAGCAAGCGCCGCTTCAGCGGTGGGCTCCAACACGCCCATCGCAGGCACGGGCTGGGTTTTAAGCACCTCTTGTGCCGTGGTACTCACCGTACCGCACGCGGCCACAATGAATTTCACGTCGTGCCCCAGCAAAAAACGGCAATCCTGCTCGGCGTAGCGGTTAATGGTGGCAGGGGTGCGCGTACCGTACGGCACGCGGCCCGTATCGCCAAAATAGACGATCTTTTCGTTCGGCATACGGGAATGCAATTCTCTCACGAACGTTAATCCGCCAAGTCCTGAATCAAACACGCCGATCGGCCGATTATCCATACCGCTACCCCCTTCTTGACATTTTCAGTATATTTTATCACATTCTATGCGCGATTACAAGCCCACAACACAAAAAAGACTCTCCGCAGAGAGTCTTTTTGTTTATCTTATCAGTCCAAACAGCGCTGCGTTACTTCGCACAGCGTTTCCCATTTCTCTTCGATATCCTGCACTAAACGAATCTGTGTGCGGGTACGAACGAGATTATGATCCTCCGAGCGCGTTTTAAAATACACGTCGCCGTTTAAATAGTCCGTAAGGAAACGCACGGCAAGTTCCAACGTCATCACCTTCACGCTGGGCAGCAAAAGCTTTACTTCGTTTTCGTGCAGCAAGCCATCCGCACCTTCTAAAAATCCACGCGTGAATTGCTCGTACAACGGTACGCTGAGCGTTACCTTTGAAAGATCGCGTTCGTCCTCCGCCGCCGTGGAAGCGCCGTAGCGCACCGCATCGCCGAAATCGAACAACGACGTGCCCGGCATAACCGTATCCAGATCGATCACACAAATCGCTTCCTGCGTGTCAGAGTCAAACAAAATGTTGTTGATCTTGGTATCGTTATGCGTCACGCGCCACGGCAACGTGCCGTCACGCAGGGCGTCCATTAATATACGGCCTTCATCTTCTCTATCCAACAGAAAACGGATTTCTTCTTCCACCTCTGCACAGCGGCCGACCTTATCCTCTTCAATCGCCTTGTGAAAATCCTCATATCTCACGGGAGTATCGTGGAAATGCGGAATGATCTCAAACAGCGTTTCGGCAGGAAAATCCGACAACCACGCTTGAAATTCGCCAAACGAATAGCCCGCTTCGTAGAACTGCTTGGGCGTTTGCACCATATCGAACGCCGTAGCGTTATCCACGTATTCATACACGCGCCAGAAATGGTGTTCGCTGGTATAATAATACGGGTTGCCGTCTTCTGCTCGCAGGAACGAAAGCACACGCCGTTCATACGAGCCCTTGGTTTTAAGCAACGTTTCTTTGATATGCTCCGTCACCTTCAAGATGTTGGCCATTACCTCATCGGGCTTTTTAAATACGAACGTATTGATGCGTTGGAACACATATTGCCGATTGGTATCAGCCGCTTGAACGGTAACCAAGTAGGTACGGTTAATATTTCCGGAATGTATTTCTTCCCATGCAATCACCGAATCGGTGATTCCAAAACGGGCAGCAATACGCTGAAAATCCATGCCATCCCTCTTCTCAAAATTGTTCGGGAAAACCTTGTGTTGTTATTATCATAGCGTGAAAACGCGAAAAAGTCAAGGAAATAAACTTTTTCTCCAAATCAAAGCGGAACGACCTGCGCCGCTCCGCTTTCATTTTATTCTTTATATCCCAGCGTGCCGTTGGCTGCCGCCGTCAAATACGCATTGATAAAGCCGTCGATCTCGCCGTCCATCACCGCGTTGATATTACCCATTTCGTAACCCGTGCGATGGTCCTTGGCCAGCGTATACGGCATAAATACATAGGAGCGAATCTGGCTGCCCCACGCGATCTGCGCTTGCGTGCCCTTGATATCTTCAATACGATCCAGATGCTCACGCTCTTTGATCTCCATCAGCTTTGCTTTCAGCATATTCATAGCCGTGTCGCGGTTTTGGAACTGGCTGCGTTCCGTTTGGCAAGCCACCACGATGCCCGTCGGAATGTGCGTAAGACGCACGGCCGAGGAGGTTTTGTTGATATGCTGACCGCCCGCACCACTGGAACGGAACACGTCCATTTTAATGTCCTCGGGGCGAATGTCAATCTGAATACTGTCATCCAATTCGGGCAGCACTTCTACCGCCGAGAACGACGTGTGGCGGCGCCCTGCCGCATCAAACGGCGATACGCGCACCAAACGATGCACACCTGCTTCGCCCTTCAAATAACCGTAAGCGTTCTCACCCGTGATTTGAATACAAGCGCTCTTAAGTCCTGCTTCGTCACCGTCCAGATAATCTAAGATCTTATAGGTGAATCCGCGCTTTTCCGCCCAGTGCGTATACATACGGTACAGCATCTCCGCCCAGTCCTGCGCTTCGGTTCCGCCCGAGCCGGCGTGGAACGTGACAATAGCGTTCTTTTTATCATATTCACCCGTCAGCAACGTCGCCAAACGCTGTGCTTCTAATTCTGCTTCGGCCTGCTCCACACCCTCGCGGCATTCATCCAAGAGCGACAGATCCTCCGCCTCATCGGCCAATTCGATCAGCGTTACCGTATCGTGATACGTAGACACCAACCGCTGATACCGTTCAATGCCGTCTTTGAGAGAAGCGGCACGCTGCGTGATCTTTTGTGCTTTCTCCATATCGTCCCAAAAGCCGGGCTCGGTTGCGCGCATATCAAGCTCCGCAAGCTCCTTCTCCATCGCTTTCAAGCCAATGGCGTCGGACAACGCCTCGATCTTCGGCAGGCTGTTCTCCAGCCGCAGCCGCAATTCTTCAAATTGTAACATCAAGTCACGATCCTTTCCTGTGACGTTCGTTGAAATCAATAAAACTATTATATGATAGTAACGCTCTGTGGTCAAGAAAATTTTTTCAAAAAAAGACTTGACGGGGGCGTATATGGTTGTTATAATATTATGGCGCTTTTCTGCGGAAAAGACGCTATCCTTGCCCTTTCCCACGTGAGAGGGCCATAGACCAAGAGGAGG
>JAZQTE010000158.1:0-2822 GCA_045630505.1 Acutalibacteraceae bacterium
GTCACCGATCATCACGGCACGGGTGGTATCGGTAATGCGTTCACGCTGCATCGCACTTTCGATCACCGCCGTTTTGGTGGCACGCTTTTCCGCCATATCCGCCCCTGCAATGCACGTAAAATGCTCGGCAAGGCCGAAATGCTGCATCAAACGGCAGGCGTACATTTCGGGCTTGGAGGTAGCCATGATCACACGGTAGCCGCTCTTGCGCGCATCACGCAGCAGCGCAGGAATACCGCCGTATACCTCGTTTTCGTAAATACCCGTAACGGCGTAGTATTCCCGATAATATTTCAGCGCCAAACGGCAATCCTCGGCACTCAAGCCGTAAAATTCAGCAAAGGAATCCAGCAGCGGCGGCCCGATAAAGGGATGCAGCTTTTCAAGATCGTTTTCCTCAATACCGAAACGCTTGAGCGCAAACTGTACCGACCGCGTAATACCGAGTGCAGGATCGGTGAGCGTTCCGTCTAAATCAAACAGCAGATAACGGCGGTGTCTTGTGAGCATCTCCTCACGAAACACCCTCACGTCGTAGGCACCCGTGACGGGATGCGGCTCGGCGTGGTCGGCATACAGCAGCGTACCGTTCGGTAACAGCGCACTCCCCCTTCGCACGCCGCGGCGGCGCAGCGACGGATCGGTATCCAGCAACCGCTTCAAACGCCGCCGTTCGGTCGGCTGCTCATCTAAGCAGGGCGGCAGCACCCCTGCAGGGTTATGCGCCATACGGTCGAAAAGCAGCGCTTCACGCAGCGCAGCGGTATTCACCTTGGACGAGAACAGCTCCCACATCAGTACGGTAAGCTCATCCAACGACGGCAGCGTTGCCCGTTCGCCCACCGCCTCAAACACCGTTACGGGATCCAAGCCGACTTCATCCGTCAAATACTTCAGCGTGTGCGAAAACCGTCCGCTGTTATACACGCGGTCCAGCCCCTCCTCAATGACGTGTAAACGTCTCAAATCGGCGTTTGAAAGCCACGGGGTGCTCTGTACCTCGTAAGGCGGCAAATCGCTGAATTCGGCCGTAAAATGGGCAGGATCGTCGGCCAGCGGCGAACCGTATAACCGTTTTAAAAAGCCAAGCTGCAATTGATGTGGTCGCAGTGCGTAGGCGGTGCGAAAGCCGCGCAGGCAGGTTTCCAAATCCTCGTTTGGCAGCCCGGCGATCAAATCCAGATGCACGCCCACGTTTCCGCACGCAAGCAGGTGACGAATATTGGTCTTCAGCTTTTCCGTATCGGTGGTGCGGCACACGGCTTTAAGGGTTTCCGGCTCAAACGATTGCAGCCCGATCTCCAACTGAAACAGCCCGATCGGCGCTTCACACAGCACGGTGAGCGCTTCCTCGTCCAGCAGATCGCCGGCGATCTCAAAATGAAAGCATACGCCCTCGGGAATGCGGTTGCCCGCTTCTTCCGCAATAAACCGCCACAGCCGCAGCGCACGCTGTTTATCGGCGTTAAAGGTTCGATCAACGAATTTCACGGTTTTGGTACCGCTGTTTGCCAAACGGATAATTTCTTCTTTAGCACGCTCCTCGGGGAAAAAGCGCACGCCGCCGCACCGCCCCGAAAGGCAAAACGCACACGAAAACGGGCATCCGCGCGAGGTTTCCAAATAAGCAAGACGACCGCCGAGCGTTTCAAAATATTCGGGAACGTAGGGCGAGGGCGGAATGTCACACGGCGTATACGGAGGTACTGTGTGCCCGACCGTGCAAACCCCTTCGATATTCTGCGGCACAGCTCCGTCAGCCAACGCCTCGGCAAGCAGCGCAAAGGGGCGTTCCCCCTCACCCGATACCACGTAATCCACAAACGGGTAGCGCTCAAAAATATCGTCGGGACGATAGCTCACCTCAGGGCCGCCAAGCACGATGATGCGGCTTGCGTCTTCCTCTTTTAAGCGGCGTGCCAGTGCCGCCACCGTTACAATATTCCATATATAACAGCTAAAGCCGAATACGGAGGCACCGCTGCTTGTAAGACGAGAAAACAACGCGTCCTCCGACTCGTTTACCGTACCCTCGATCACTTGTGCCTGCACCGCCGAGGAAGCGTATTCACGCACCCCTGCCAGCAAGCACCACGGGGCCAACGTGGAATGACAGTAGCGTGACGCGATCCCCACGAGTGCCACCGATACTTTCTGCATAAACATTCACCTCTTGCAACAGTTTACCATACTCCCCACCTATTCGCAACCGATTTTTTCGTGCTTTTTGACAGTTCCCGTCGCACAACGCAAATAACTCTTGTACAGTTTGCCAAAATCAATGAATATTGTGAATATTTATGAATTTTGACTTGACAGTGCTTTATTAGGCGTGTATAATATGGGCATGTTCGAAAGCGAAAAACTGCATAAATATTCTGGGAGGCTGAATAAAATGAACAAGGAAAACATCAAAAAAGTCGTTTTGGCATACTCGGGTGGTCTGGATACGTCCATCATTATCCCGTGGCTGAAGGAAAACTACAACAACTGCGAGGTTATCGCCGTATCGGGTAACGTCGGTCAGGCCGACGAGCTGGAAGGTCTGGAGGAGAAAGCTCTCAAAACGGGCGCCTCCAAGCTGTACGTGCTGGATCTCACCGAGGAATACGTTGACGATTACATCATCCCCTGCCTGAAAGCGGGCGCGGTGTACGAGGAATATCTGCTGGGTACGAGCCACGCCCGTCCCTGCATCGCCAAGGGCTTGGTCGATATCGCCATCAAAGAAGGCGCCGACGCGATCTGCCACGGCTGCTCCGGTTAAGGTCACGACCAAGTGCGTTTCGAGCTGGCTACCAAGCACTTCGCTCCCAGCATGC
>JAZQTE010000159.1:0-2188 GCA_045630505.1 Acutalibacteraceae bacterium
TACACTAAATCAAAATGCTCCACGATGACGCGCTTGCCGCTTTGTAACGCTTCGGTAATAGCTTCGGCCAGCGTACTCATTTGCGTGAAGCCGTTTTCAAAACGGATATCAACGTGGTAGGTATGCGGAGAAAAGAAGCCGCTCTGCTGGTCTAACAGTGGCAATGGACGCACGTACACACCGTCATCGTCGTTGGTGAGCTCAATACCCGGAAACATACCGCGCAGTAATGCACTTTTACCCGAACCGGCTTCGCCGATCACACCGATGAGTTTATCGAACGGTGATAAATACAGCTGTGCCAACTGCATACCCAGTGAATACATACGGTGATGGCCGCGAGGTGCGAAATAACTGCTTAATACGTGGCTTTCTTGACGGTCTTGCATAGTGATATCCTCCTGTTAAAAGTATTTTGCCGTGGTTGTTGGAACCAAAGCGGCAGCCGCTTCTTTGTTGCCGCTTTGAAGAAGACGTCGTACAGCGCTTGCGCTGATGGGCGCCGCGTCCTGCGACAAACGCGGAATGACGCAAAGCGGAATAGGCAAATGCTCTTTCAAAGCTTGGTTATATTGGTTTGTAATGGGGCAAAGCGGTTCTTCGCCCACAAAGCGTTGCGTGATGCCGAAATGCGGAATGAAGTATTTACTGAAAACGGCGATATCCAATTGGCATTGCACATCGCTCGCATCGGCGCTTTCCTTTAAAAAATACGTGGGGAAGGTGGCGGAAGAAATGAGATACGGGCCGGTGGGGTATACGGTTACGTTTTTTAAATGTGCCGTACCTTCCGTAGCCATTGCCAAACGATCACTTGCGGAGAAGCAGCCCTTATCCTCTGAAAGCACGAAAACATACACGTGCTCGCATGCAGCGGCAGCTCTTTCAACCAGATGTTGATGACCGTGCGTGAAAGGGTCGCAATTCATAACGATAGCACCCACATCGCCGTGAAAGGTGTTTGCGGAAAGTGAGCTTATAAACGAATTGACACCGTCTTTTTTATCTTCCATCAGCAGTACGTCTTTCGTTTCTGCAACCGGATAGAAAAGTAGCGACGAAAACTGTGCGCGGTTTTGAGGTTTGGTATATAAGAATAAGTGACGATGGCCTGCGGCAAAAGCGGCTTGTCGCAATGCGGTTAATACAGTGGCGGTGAGCCCCTCGCCTTGATAGCGGCTATCAACGGCGATGCACTTGAGCAGGTTGCCGCTTCGACTTCCTGTGGCAGCTAACGTACCGTTATCCCACACCAACACCGTTTCCTCTACGGTATCGTCGGGTGTGAGCTCCGTGCTGACAAGGAGAGCGTTGCGACTATTGAATTTATCGCCTTTTAAGCGACTTAGAATTTCAGTTTCCATACCGTTACCTCTGTGAGCCTAAATCTTTTCTCTATTATACATCATTCTGTAACCGTTGCAAATAAAAAAAGAAAAAAACGGAAAAATAATTGCTTTTTTTAGGATTGTGTTATACAATACCAGTGTATTGTGACAGTAACTTTTCCGAAAAGGAGTTGTCGATAATGAAAATAGCAACAAACGCTTGCGCAGGCACGTTGGAATCCAGCGACGCCTATGTAGAGGTTATCCCTGCCGAAGGGCTGGCAATCAGTCTGGAGTCGGTGGTGGAACAGCAATTTGGTGAATCGATTCGTCGTTCGGTGCGCGAGGTGCTGGAGGAGCACGGCGTAACGGATGCCGATGTACGTGTGGTAGACCGCGGTGCGCTGGACTGTGTGATTCGCGCCCGTGTGGAAACGGCTATTCTCCGCGGAAAGGGGGAGGCGTAATGCGTCGCAGCTTGTTATTTTTACCCGGTAATAACCCCAATATGTTAATTAACGGCAACTGTCTTGGCGCAGATGCCGTAATCTTCGATTTGGAGGATGCCGTTTCTCCCGCGGAAAAGGACGCCGCTCGCATTTTGGTGCGCAACACGATGAAATATATGGATTTCCGTGGCTGCGAGATCATTGTACGTATCAATTCGGTGGATACACCGTATTGGAAAAAGGATATCGAAACCGTTTTGCCGTATCGTCCCACGATGATTTTGCTTCCGAAGGCTGCTGCTGTGAAAGACGTGCTGGAAGCCGATGCCTTTATTACCGAAACCGAATCGGCTCTGGGACTTGAAAACGGCACGGTAGCATTGATGCCACTGGTCGAAACGGCGCTGGGTG
>JAZQTE010000160.1:0-5710 GCA_045630505.1 Acutalibacteraceae bacterium
ATCTGCGACGGTCGCGACGTGTTCGTCCCCGGTATTATGGAGCTCGTCGAGCGTACGGGTGTCCACAGCGGTGACTCGATCAGCGTGTATCCCTCCTTCAGCATTTCCGATCGCGTGAAGGGCGTTTTGCTGCAGTATGCGAAAAAGCTCGGTCTCGGTATCGGTATTATCGGTCTTTACAACATTCAGTTCATCGTGGATGAAAACGAGAACGTGTATATCATCGAAGTGAACCCCCGTTCGTCGCGCACGGTGCCGTTCCTTTCCAAGGCGACGGGTTACAATCTGGCCGACATCGCCACCGAGGTGATCTTGGGCAAGAGCTTGAAGGAGCTGGGTATCTTTGATATTTATCCCGACGAGAAGAAACGTTGGTACGTGAAGGTACCGGTATTCTCGTTCAGCAAGATTCGTGGTGTGGACGCGTATTTGTCCCCCGAAATGAAATCCACGGGTGAGGCTATCGGTTACGATTACAAGCTTAACCGTGCGGTGTACAAGGCGCTGCAGGCTTCGGGTATGAATCTGCAAAACTACGGCACGGTGATCGTGACGCTGGCAGACGAAGACAAGGCCGAGGCGCTGCCGCTGATCCGCCGTTTCTACGATATGGGCTTTAACATTGAAGCCACTGTCGGCACGGCGAACTATTTGAAGGAAAACGGCATTCGCACCCGTGTGCGCGGCAAGATCAGCGAAGGCAGCGAGGAAATTCTCGATTCCATTCGCGCAGGCTACGTGAGCTACGTGATCAACACGCGTGCCGTGCTTTCGGGCGTGCACTATGCCGACGGTGTGGCCATTCGCGCCTGCGCCGTGGAAAACGGTGTGACACTGTTCTCCTCGCTGGATACGGTGCGCATCGTGCTTGACGTGCTGGAAGAAATTACGAACAAGGTATCGACCATCGATGCCGACTGAGGATGCGTATGAAACAGGGATTGTTTGAAATTATTGAAAACACCCGCTTGACCGAAACGGTGTGGCGTATGCGCCTGCGCGGCGATACGTCGGCCGTGACGGCTTCGGGGCAGTTTGTGAACATTTTGCTCAACGGCCTCTTTTTGCGCCGCCCCATTTCGGTGTGCGATTGTGAGGGTGACGTGCTCACGCTGGTATATAAGGTGGTGGGCAAGGGCACCCGTCAAATGAGTGAAAAGCAAAGCGGTAAGCTTGACGTGCTGACGGGGCTGGGCAACGGCTACGATTTGAGCACGGCGGGCGATTGCCCGTTGCTGCTTGGCGGCGGCGTGGGTGTTCCTCCGCTGTATATGCTGGCGAAAAAGCTGATTGCCGAGGGCAAGCACGTGTCGGTGGTGTTGGGCTTTAACACGAAAGACGAGGTGTTTTACGAGCAGGAGTTTAGGGCGTTGGGCGCCGACGTGACGGTGGCTACCGCCGACGGCTCTTACGGCGTGAAGGGCTTTGTGACCAACGCGCTGCCCGAGGTGTATTCCTACTTTTACACCTGCGGCCCCGAACCGATGCTGAAGGCGGTGTTTGCCGCCACGAACACGGAAGGGCAGTTTAGCTTTGAAGAACGTATGGGCTGCGGCTTTGGTGCGTGTATGGGTTGTTCGTGCAAGACCGTAACGGGCTACAAGCGCATTTGCAAGGAAGGCCCCGTGCTGAAGAAGGAGGAGATCTTATGGGAGCGTTGAGTACCACGCTTTGCGGTATCACGCTGGATAACCCCGTGATCCCTGCCAGCGGCACCTTTGGCTTCGGCTATGAATTTGCCGAGCTGTACGATATTAACGTGCTGGGCACGTTTTCGTTTAAGGGTACCACGCTGGAGCCGCGGTTTGGCAATCCCACGCCGCGTATTGCGGAATGCACGGCAGGTATGATCAACGCCGTGGGGCTGCAAAACCCCGGCGTGGAAAAGGTGATCGCCGAAGAATTGCCCAAGCTGAAGCGCTGTTTTCATAAGCCGGTTATGGCGAACGTGAGCGGCTTTTCGGTGGCGGAATACGTGGAAACCTGCCGCCGCTTGGATGCGTGCGAGCAGGTGGGCTGGCTGGAAGTGAACGTGAGCTGCCCTAACGTACCCGGCGGCGGTATGAGCTTTGGCACGTCCCCCGAGGCTGCAGCCGAGGTGACGGCGGCGGTGAAGGCGGTAACGACCAAGCCCGTGATCATTAAGCTGTCGCCCAACGTGACGGATATCGTGGCCATTGCCAAGGCGTGCGAAGCGGCAGGAGCCGACGGTATCAGCCTTATCAATACGTTGCTGGGTATGCGCATCGATCTGCGCACCAAAAAGCCCGTGATCGCCAACAAGATGGGCGGTTTTTCGGGCAGCGCCATTTTCCCCGTCGCGGTGAGAATGGTGTACCAAGTGGCGCACGCGGTATCCATTCCCGTGGTGGGTATGGGCGGCGTGTCTTCGGCCGAAGACGTGATCGAAATGATGCTGGCAGGGGCAACCGCCGTGCAGGTGGGCGCCGCCAATTTGGTGGATCCGTTTGCGTGCAAACGAATTATTGAAGAATTGCCTGCGGTGATGGCGCGCTACGGCATCGACCGCTTGGAGGATATTATAGGAGGGGTTCAATAATGGGTAAGGACGTTATTATTGCTTGCGATTTTGCGAGTGCCGAGCAGGTGTTTGCCTTTTTGGATAAGTTCACGGGCAAAAAGCCGTTCGTGAAGACCGGTATGGAGCTGTTTTACGCTGAAGGTCCGCAAATCGTGCGGGAGATCAAGCGCCGCGGCCATAAGATCTTCTTGGATCTGAAGCTGCACGATATTCCCAACACGGTGAAGAAATCGATGGCGGTGCTGTCGAATCTGGACGTGGATATGACGAACCTGCACGCCGCCGGTACGGTGAGTATGATGGAGGCCGCCATTGAAGGTCTTACGCGCCCTGACGGTACGCGTCCGATGCTCATCGCCGTAACGCAGCTGACCTCGACCGACCAAGAGAGAATGGAAAGCGATCTGCTCATTCACGAGCCGATCGATAAAGTGGTGATGCACTACGCTTCCTGCGCCAAGAAAGCGGGATTGGACGGCGTGGTTTGCTCGCCGCTGGAAGCAGGTAAGGTACACGAAACCTGCGGCAGTGAGTTCGTAACGGTGACGCCCGGCGTGCGTTTTGCCGACGGTGACGTGGGTGACCAAAAGCGTGTGATGACGCCTGCGCAGGCCAAGGAGATCGGCTCCGATTATATCGTGGTGGGGCGCCCCATCACGGCAGCAGAGGATCCGGTGGCGGCGTATGAGCGCTGCGTGCGTGAATTCGTAGGTTAAGGAGGAAAAAGAAAATGGAGAGCTACAAGAGAGAGTTTATTCAGTTTCTGGAAGGGGCCGGCGTGCTGAAATTCGGTGATTTCACCGCAAAGAGCGGCCGCAAGATCCCGTATTTTATTAACGCAGGCGACATTAAAACGGGCGACCAGATCTCGAAGCTGGGCGAGTTTTACGCCAAAGCGTATTTTGAAAAGGTGGGCAACAAGCAGACGGTGCTGTACGGCCCTGCCTACAAGGGTATTCCGATTGCCGTTTCGGTGGCGTGCGCGCTGTCGAAGCAGGGCTTGGACGTGCCGTTCTTCTTTAACCGCAAGGAAGAAAAGGACCACGGCGAGGGCGGCGTTTTCGTCGGCTACAAGCCGCAAGCGGGCCAAGAGGTCGTGATCGTGGAGGACGTTATTACCGCAGGTACCGCCATTCGCGAGAGTATGCAAATTCTTTCGCCGCTGGAGGGCGTGAAGGTGGCTGCCGTGTTCGTGATGGTAGACCGCAAGGAAAAGGGCAAAACGGAAAAATCCGCTATGGCCGAGGTGGGCGAGGAATTTGGGTTCCCCGTGTACTCGGTGGTGGACGTGTACGATATTATTGAGTATCTGGAAGAGGACGAAAAAAACCGCGAAAACGTGGAGAGAATTAAAAACTATCTCGCCGTTAACGGTGCAAAGGAGTAACGCTGTATGCGCAGTTTGATCGATATTGCCGAATTGTCGCTGGAAGAACTCAAAGACCTGATGGCGGTGGCGGAGGATATTATTCTGCGCCCCGAAAAATACGCCGAAAAATGCAAGGGAAAGAAGCTGGCCACGCTGTTTTTTGAACCGTCCACCCGTACACGCCTCAGCTTTGAGGCGGCGATGCTGGAGCTGGGCGGCAGCGTGCTGGGCTTTTCCGAAGCAAGCAGCTCCTCGGCTGCCAAAGGTGAAAGCGTGGCGGATACGGCTCGCACGGTGGGCTGCTATGCGGATATTATTGCGATGCGCCACCCCCGTGAGGGTGCGCCGCTGGTGGCTTCGCGCCACGCAGGTGTGCCCGTGATCAACGCAGGTGACGGCAGCCATTGCCATCCCACGCAAACGCTGGCCGACCTGCTCACCATTCACCGTCATAAAGGCCGTTTCGACGGACTGACGGTGGGCTTCTGCGGTGATCTCAAATACGGCCGCACGGTGCATTCGCTGATCGCGGCGCTGTCGCGCTATGAAAACGTGCGACTGGTGCTGGTATCGCCTCCCGAGCTGCGTTTGCCCGGCCACGTGAAATGGAACGTGCTGGAAAAATGCGGTATGCCGTATGAGGAAATTGATTCGCTGGAGGAGGCAATGCCCGAGCTGGACGTGCTGTATATGACGCGTGTGCAGCGTGAGCGTTTCGACGATCCTGCCGAATACGAGCGTTTGAAGGATCGGTATATTTTAACGGCGGATAAGATGCGCTATGCAGGCGAGGATACCATCGTGCTGCATCCGCTGCCGCGTGTGAACGAGATCAGCGTGGCGGTGGACAGCGATCCCCGTGCTTGCTATTTTGAGCAGGTGCTCAACGGCAAATATATGCGTATGGCGCTCATCCTCAAGCTGCTGGAGGATGCCAAAAACAACGTGTCCGGCGAGGATACGGTAACGATCGGCGCCGAAAGCGGATTGCGCTGCTGCAACCCCCGTTGCATTACGGCGGTGGAGCAGGAGCTGGCTCCTGCGTTCTGCTTAACGGATACCGAAGCAGGGATTTACCGCTGCGTGTATTGCGAGCAGCGTGCCGTGCGATAAAATGCATAAAAAGCGCCGAAATGTGTTGGGTTTTGCCTTGACACTTTCGGCGCTTCGTGGTATAATTTACCCGTTAAATTAAAAGCCGATTCCTGCGACTGACGGTTTTGTGGAGCACCACAGTGGAGCAGGGAATTTTAGGGGATTGCCGACCGTCTGGGCGCATTTGCTTTATCAAGAGTAAGTGCGCCCTTTTTTGTTGGCACGGAGGCTGTGAAGGAGGATTTCTCAATGAAAAAAGTGGGTATCGTGATGGGCAGCGACAGCGATCTGCCGATCCTGCAAAAGGCGATGGATATGCTGGAGTCGCTGGGTATTCCGTACGAGGCGCATATCTACTCGGCGCATCGCACGCCCGTGGAGGCGCGGGATTTTGCGCTGAACGCGCGTGAAAACGGCTTTGGCGCCATTATTGCGGCGGCAGGTATGGCGGCGCATCTGGCAGGGGCCATTGCGGCAAACACCACCTTGCCCGTGATCGGGATCCCTTGCAAATCCTCCGTGCTCGACGGCATGGACGCGCTGCTGTCCACCGTGCAGATGCTCACGGGTATCCCCGTGGCAACGGTGGCGATCAACGGCGGTGCCAACGCGGCGTTGCTGTGCGCACAGATCTTGGCGGTGGAGGATAAGGAGCTTGCCGCAAAGCTGGATAAAAAGCGTGCCGACGATGCGCGCAAGGTATT
>JAZQTE010000161.1:0-7967 GCA_045630505.1 Acutalibacteraceae bacterium
TTGCAGCTCTGCGGTGACCTTCTCTTTTTTCTTGTCTTCTCATCTCTAATATTTCTTTTTCATATTCGTTTATATGACGATAATTTCTTGACATAACAAAACCTCCTATGGTAGTTGTTTTAATTCTACCATAGGAGGTCGCTTTTTTCTATTATCCGTTTTTACTGGACTTGTGCACGCGCGGCCATAGCCCGTTTTTTTCGTTTGAATTTTTTACACCGCTGTGCTATACTTATCTCAACACCACCGAGGAGAGAAGCCGTATGGAATTTAAGGATAAGCTGCAACAGCTTCGCAAACAAAAGGGGCTCACTCAAGAAGAGCTGGCCGCCGCCTTGTTCGTATCGCGCACCGCCGTTTCCAAATGGGAATCGGGGCGCGGCTATCCGAATATTGACTCTCTCAAAGCGTTGGCGGCCTTCTTTGCCGTCACGGTAGACGAGCTGCTCTCGGGTGACGAGCTGCTCACCCTTGCCGAGGACACTCGCTCCCACCTGCGCGATTTGGTGTTCGGTCTGTTAGATTGCGGCTTCGTGCTGCTGTTCTTTCTGCCCTTTTTCGGGCAAACGGTCGGCTGCACCGTACAAGCGCTGCCGCTCGTTGCCGTCACCGCCGCCCCCTATCTGCTCGCGCTGTATTACACGGCGGTGGTCGGCAGCATTCTCACGGGGCTGCTCACCCTCTCCCTGCAATGGTGCAAGCTCCCTTGCTGGCTGAAAATAAAAGCGCCGCTGTCACTTGCGTTCAACGCCGCAGGTATGCTGCTGTTCATCGTCAGCCGTCAGCCCTATGCCGCCGCACTGTGCTTCGCGTTTTTAGCATTGAAAGCCGTCTTGCTGCTCAAACGGCGATGACACGCATCGTGTCACCCGTGTGACTCCCCGTTTCTTGCCGCTCCCTTCCTTTTTTCGTATACTGGGTACGAAAGGAAGGGATTTTTTTATGAAAACCAAACGCTTGCTCGCAGCCTCGCTTTGTCTGGCGGCGGCGTTTCTTCTGTGGACGCATCTGCTGTGCGTCGTAGACGTTTCCGCCATTGGCCCGCGCGGCTCTGCCGTGGGTTTTGCTACACTCAACGGTGCGTTCCACCGCCTCACGGGCGTACATCTGTGGCTGTACACCGTCACCGATTGGCTGGGGCTTATCCCCGTCGCCTTCGGCTTGGCCTTCGCCGCCACGGGGCTCGTGCAATGGCTGCGGCGGCGCCGTCTTTGTAAGGTAGATTACAGTCTCTTTATCCTCGGTGGCTTCTACCTCGTAATGCTCGCGTGCTATCTCACGTTTGAAACAGTAGTCATCAACTACCGCCCCGTATTGATAAACGGCTTTTTGGAGGTATCCTATCCCTCCTCCACCACGCTGCTCACGCTGTGCGTGATGCCCACCGCCATACACCGGCTGCACGTGCGCCTGCACAGCCGCCCCGTCACGGTGCTGCTTGCGGCGTTCACGGCGTTTATGGTGATCGGCCGCCTGCTGTCGGGCGTTCACTGGCTCACCGATATTATCGGCGGCACACTCCTCTCCGCCTCCCTCGTCACCTTGTATCTGTTCTTTATTAACCTGAAAAAATCATAACAAAGTCACCCGGCGTTTGCTCCTAAAAGTTCCCTGCACTCCGACTTGACTATCGGGTGGCTCTCCGCGTACGCATACAAGCTCTCGTACGCTTTCTCTTTGGGAATGCTGAAACGCTCAAAATCCTTATCTCGGCGGTAGGCATTCAAAACGTCAACGGTAAGCGCCGACTCTCCTTCAATCTCATTAAAATAATCGTACAAATACGCTTCCGCCAAGCACTGTTTCGCCTCGTTCGCTACAACGGAATCTTCCGATTCCGCCAGTTTCACGATATACGGCACGCCCTCGTATCCCAATTTATACATACCGCTCACGTCAATCGTTTTCCCGCCAACCGCATACCGTTCGTAATTGTATTTCGCGCAAACGGCGTTCACGTTCATTACGCCCAGCAATAAGATCACACAAGAAGCTGCCACCAACGCCGTTTTAAAAATATTGATCCGTTTCACGTAGATCCGCAAGATCACGCTGATAAACACCACGCTCAAAAACAGCATAAACGCGCTGGTGGTAAGACGAAGCACCGTCATACCGTAGGCGCCGATATACAGCACCATCTTCGAGATCGCCGTGGCAATGATGATCAGCGTAAACGTACAAATGAACGTCGTCACCACCTTAATGCCGTGACACACCTTGCCGTTTTCTTTTTTTGCAAGCAACAACGCGGCAAACACGATGGCCAAATTGATCACTGCGATCGTGCACATTTCAAAAAAGCCTTTGCGGGCATAGGTGGCGTACGTGATCTCGCCGTTGGGTAAAAAGCCCTTGAACGCGCTGAAAAAATACGCCAACTGCGAAAACAGATACATCACGTAAAACACGCCGATCGCCGACAAAAACGAAACAATATACGTGTTTTCCAAGCCCGCAAAACGGCTCTCTTTCAGCTCTGCTGTGCGGTGCGTTCTCAGCGAAAATCCGTATGCGATCACAAACGGAAACAGCAACACGCCGAACACGCTTTTTATAAAGAACTCAAACGTGTCACCGAAAATATTGTTCATCATTCCGCGAAACGCATCGTCGGAAGAAATCAGCAACGGCACGACCACCACAATCACGGGAACGGCGCAAAGCAACCCGATCAGCGCCTTGCCAAGGTTCTTTTTTTCGTTCCCGTCGCCCGTAAGCAGCGATTTAACGGCAAGTCTTGCTTTCCCGAGCGACGATGCCGCCGCATAAAAGATCCCAAACGTTTCACGGTTGCCTTTGGCGGCACCGTTTACCAGCCCGTCAAAGCAAACCAGCGACAGTAAAAAACCAACGATCACCCCGAAAAACCGCACGCTGCCGTTGCCCGTGCACACAAAGATCGCCCCGTTCGCCAACGAAAGCACCCCACAGATCACGGGCGTGACGTGCCATTTGGCGCCTCGGGCGAAATACACGGCAAACAGCAAGAACATCAGCACCGATGCCGTCAAATACCCCAACGAAAATCCGCTGAACAACCCAAACAGCGATAAAAATAACGTTGCCGCCAGCGCACAACCCGCAAAAACGGTATCTCTTTTCGTCAAGGCAAATACAGCGACTTCTTCTTGTACGGGCAAGCCCTCGGCCTGCTCTTTTTTCTTTTGTTCCCGTTCTTTCTTTAATTCATCGTCTTCGAAAATCTTGTCTTCCATCATCGTCACTCCTTCTCGGTATATCGAATGATATCTCCCGGTTGGCACTCCAACACACGACAGATCGCTTCCAGCGTGGAAAAGCGTATGGCTTTCGCCTTGTTCGTTTTCAAGATCGACAGATTAGCAGGCGTGATCCCAATTTTCTCCGCCAACTCCAACGATGTCATTTTCCGCATCGCCAACAACACATCCAACTCTATTTCAATCATCGTTTTTCCTCGCTTTATATCGTCAATTCGTTTTCTTCTTTAATCTCTACGGCACTCTGCAACACGTTCTTCACAATACGCAACATCAGCCCCATAAACGCCGCGGCGATTGCTATCACGCCAAACGGTAGGTAGAAGCACCCGCCGATGGCGGTGATGACCGTCACCCCCAAGCAACACCACGAAATACAGCGCAGATACCCCACGTTCTGCGTGATAAACGTGTTGTCAAGTTTAATGTTAAACAGCAGTTTTAACAAACAGTACAGCGCCACGTAAGCAAACACGGCACAGGGGTAAAAGCACCACTTAAACAGCAAGATCATCCGCTGCAACAATTCACCGTCGGCACTCATCCCCCGAAATCTCACCAACCATTGCGTCGCCACCCACGGACCGAAAAATACAAGCGCCGTAAGAACAACCAAAAACACAAAGCACACCACAATCGATACCACGGCCGACTGTTTCCTACACCACATACGCCTTACCTCCTATCAATCTTCGCCCCTATCATACTGCAAGAATTATCGTTTGTCAATAATTTTGTTATCGAAAAACGATAATTTTCTAAAACACCCCTCTACGATACGCCTGCGCGTGCTTCCCGTAAGCGTGTGTACTCTTTGCAGGCTTATGCTTTTTTGTTTAACGCCAACCTTCGCGTGGCTTTCGTTTACAAAAAACGAGGTGTTCCGCAAACGCGAAACACCTCGTTGCTTATTCGTTCGAAAAGGTGAGCAAATACAGAAACTCGCCGTCGGTATACGTGCCGATGCGCTCGTAGCCCATACGCTCGTAAAGGCCTTGGCCGCGCACGTTGTCGGGCGCGGTCGTCAACATAATACCACCCGCTCCTGCGGCTTCTGCCCACGCTCGCGCGGTGCTCATAAGACGCCGCCCCAAGTGATGCCCCTTCCACGCTTCGGTAATGCCGATACCCAGCCACGGGATCTTGGTATCCTTTTTCCAAAGGAACACCAATCCCGCAATTTCCTCGCCTGCAGGCGTATCGGCCACCGCCGCCCAGTAGATGCGGTCGGGATGCTCGCCCTCCAAATAGGCGTACACCCCTTTTTCGTTATTTCCGTAACGGTTAAAAAACGTGCCGCCTTCTTCTCCCAAACCGCGAAAGAACGCATACACCCGTTCCCGATCCTCGGGAACGATCAAACGGATCTTCAATTCCTCTATCGCCTTTTCCATACCGGCTCCCCCGCTTTCTTTCAACTTCGACTACCTTTTAATAATAGCACGGAACGTTCGCCGCCGCAATACACAAAAATCGAACGGTTGTTGCTGGAGATGGCCAAAGAACCGGAAAAGAAAAACAAAACCATTTGATCTTCTATGTGGGCAATTATGATCGTAAGCATAACGGGTTTACTGGCTCACCGATATCATCGGCGGCACACTCCTCTCCGCCTCCCTCGTCACCTTGTATCTGTTCTTCGTTTACCGAAAACAATGAAAAAACGCCCTGCGGCTTGCACCGTAGGGCGTTCGTTTTACGCTTCGGGATTTTGATTTTCGTTAGACTCGGGCGTTTCGTTTATTACGGGAGCTTGAAAAGCTGCAGGCTTTCGAGGCATCACCAAAGCAGCAACGATGTACAAAAGCACGCCCGTTCCGGCAAACAGCACCGCACACGCCCAAATCAAACGAATGATCGTGGGATCGGTATCGAAAAACTCCGCCACGCCGGCACACACGCCGTCTATTTTCTTATCCGTATTGGATTTATACAATTTTCTGTTCATAGTAATCGCTATCCTTTCTTTTCTCTATCCTTTTTATACCACATCTCTGCCCATTCGTCAATATGCAACCGCTCCGCTCAATACTGCTTCACTCTCGGCGGGCTCGGCCGGGGTAAAGCTCCAGCTGCGAGCCCTTGGTAGCGATGCCGGAATGGCGCTGTGCTTCCAAAAGGGAATCCAAATAGGCAAGGCGCTGTGCCGAAAGCACGGGCGCAGGCGCAAGGCCGTAGAATCGTTGATAAAAGTGTTCCACCGAAGGAGCAAGCGCCGAAAGCAGCTCTCCAACCTCTTCTCCGGCAGCATACCGTTGCATCAGCGCTCCCTCCGCCCTACAAAGCTCCAACGTCTTGTCGAAGTAATGGCGGAACAAAAAGTGCGAAAAACTCACCAAGCGCAGATCGCCGTAAAAACGAACGTCCTTATCGTCGGAAATCGGAAGTTCGGCCGCCACACAGTTTCCGCGGCGAACCGCCTCCAATATGGCCTCTGTGCTGTTCTCCTTGCTGAACACCACGGTAAAGCGGTGTCCAAAGACCGTGCCGTCAAAGCTGTGATTGTGAGAATCGCTGCTCCCCACCACCGAAAGCTCGTGCCCCTTCATTCGTTGCTCTTGCCACAAAGCCAGCTGCAAATTGCAAGCACGCGAAGACACACCGCCCATCACCTCAAAGGCGTCGAACAGCTCTTCACCGAACAGACAAGCACAAAACTCGTCCGACACATTGTATTTATAAGGCTTCCAATACGGGTGCGCCAAAATAGCAACGCCGTCGGCAGCTTGAATCTCACGGCAAGCCCAGTGCGCCATCGCTACACGGCGGCGGTAGGCTTCAGGAACGTGAGAAAGCTGTTTTTCAATCTCGTCCACGGCTCTTTCATAGCCTTCGGGATCGCGGACGTACTTATCGCACACGCTTTCCTTGGCCCCCACGTTAACGATGTGCAGCAGCGAGCCGGGCGTATGCACCTCTTCCCCTGCCATAATATGAATACCCAACTCCACGCCTTCCCAAAGCTTTGCGGCAAAATGAGAGGGATACATCCGATTATGATCCGTCAGCGCAAAGAAATCAAAGCCCTGCTCCCGATAGTTGGCAGCCACCGTCGCCACGCCGTCGTTGCCGTCGGAATAATAGCTGTGCGTATGCAGATCCCCTTTTAACGGACGGCACGCATACAGATCCTCCTCCAAGGCGTAAACGGAAAGCACCTGCGGCTTCTCGCCCTTCACACAAAAGGAGATCTCGTATTCTTGTTCACGGGTAAATTCATACTCTACCTGCAGCACGCCGTCCTTCACGCGGTAAGGGAGATTTAAGGGGAGCTTGTTGTAATAAGAAAGCATATCGTCCGAAAGCCCGATGATGCCCACCTCGTAGGAAAGCTCCTCGCGAAAGCGGCGAGATATATCGCAAGGGAAAATCGTAACGGTGCTCACCTTCCCGGCAGGAACCACCGAAGGGAATGCACAAAACCGAACACGCGTGTTAGCCATAACTATCTCCTCCGTTTAAAAGCCTATCGCCTAACCCTCTTTTTTCTATAATAACACATTCGCAAAACAAAAACAATAAACGGACTACGGAAAATCCGTAGTCCGTTTATGTTTTTTATCAATCCAACAGTTACTTTACTATTCCTTTTGAAAAAGATACCGATGCTTTTCAAAAAACTCAAAATATATTTTTGCGTTTTCAAGCTCCCACCACTCTTTGATTTCGGCAGGTCTGGCATCCAAATCATAAATGCGCGCACCGTTTAATGCCAACAAAAACGGTGAGTGTGTCGCAATGATAGCCAAACGAATATTTGCATTGCTTGACGTAATTGCATATTTGAGCTCCGTATTCGCTCCATTTTGAGATGAATTCTACTGCACTAACCATATTGGGACGTTTCGTAAAATATGATTCAACACTAATTGAATTTTCGTCCCCTGATAAGCGCAAAGTCTCAATAACTGAATCTTTAATTGCAATAATTAAAGCATTCTCATTTTCTGCGTCCTTGATTTCATCCAAGTATTTCGATAAATCTATATTGTTAAAACTCTTTTTGTTTTTATGGCGATGCCTCATGCCCTCAAAACGTAGAAGTAATTTAATGCCGCATTTTTTAAACATCTCAATATCAGGCTCGGAATCTCCAAAACAAATGGCATCATCTTTTTTAGTCCATAATAATCAAGAATAACCCTCGTGGCTTTCCCCTTGTTAACCATATTGTTTCTATAAATAACGTCTTTGTTTTCACAATACATGTCAACATTGATGAACTTAGGCAAGCACTCAATATTTAAAACTCCACTTTGAGAACGTCCTCTAACTCTCTGACAACCCGAAAAAAGCAATTTGGTTGTATCATCATATCTGTCAATGTAGCACGTGCCGTTAGTTGATACTCCATCATTCAAGATGTAGTATGGCTCAAAGTAGGAAAATACATCCATGCCTTCAATTGTGCTAAGAACACTAATGATCTCACGTGCAACTTCATCGTTAATGCAATCATTAAGAATGTTTGTTTCGGTATTGCCGTCATAAACATCAATCATTGCGCCATCAGAGGATGCAATAAAATCACACGGAAGATCATTTAATAACGACTTAATTTGCGTTTAGTTCGTGCCGTAATATATCCAACCAAATAACCGCGGCGATGTAAATCATTTAAGCATTTAACTGTTTCTTCGGAAACGGTTTTATCGTTTCTCAGCAAAGTGCCATCTAAATCAAACAAAAGTATTCGCATATTTTGGCTCCAAATAACATCTTAAT
>JAZQTE010000162.1:0-4757 GCA_045630505.1 Acutalibacteraceae bacterium
CCCACCCCTGCCGTTGGCGACTCGGTAGCCTACATTTTGGAAGAAATGGGTCTTGAAAAGTGCGGTATTCACGGCACCACCGCCGCACTGGCACTTTTGAACGACGCCGTGAAAAAAGGCGGCGTGATGGCGTCCTCGCACGTGGGCGGTCTGTCGGGTGCGTTTATTCCCGTCACCGAGGATGCCGGTATGATCGCCGCGGCGCGCAGCGGCTGCTTGCGCCTTGAAAAGCTGGAAGCGATGACGGCGGTTTGCTCGGTCGGCTTGGATATGATCAACATCCCCGGCGATACCTCGCCCGAGATCATCTCGGCCATCATTGCCGACGAAGCGGCGATCGGTATGATCAACAACAAAGCGACGGCGGTGCGTGTGATCCCTGCCATCGGTAAGCAGGTGGGCGACGAATTGTCGTTCGGCGGTCTTTTGGGCAGCGGCCCCGTGATGGCCGTCAACACGGCTTCCCCTGCGAAGTTTATCAACCGCGGCGGTCGCATTCCTGCGCCGCTGCAGAGTCTCAGAAACTAAGGAGAAAACGCTATGCTGTATATTAATCAATTGGAACATCCGCACATTCGCTACGAGCACAACGTAGATAACGGCGGTGTGCCGTCCGAACGGCAACGGGTATCCACCTCGGGCTGCGGGCTGTGCAGCTTGTGTATGGTGGTGGAGCATTTGACGATGCACACCTTGTCGATCGAGGATTGCGTGCAGCTTTCCTACGATTCACACGCCAACGGTAATATCGGGACCGATATGGAATTTTTGGGGCCTGTCGCCGCAGAAAAGTTCGGCTTACAGTGCGAACCCACCCGTGATATGGAGCTGCTGATTCAGTGGCTGCAAGCAGGCGGCGAAGCGGTTATTAACGTGGGCGGCGACGACGAAAACGGCAACGGCGTATTTACGCATCACGGGCATTATATTGTGGCCGTATCGTATGAAAACGGCGAGTTTTGTCTGTTGGATCCGTCCTACAGAGAAAACAAATTCGTGGATAACGGCAACGCACACAAGGTGCGCGTGAATGCACCGTTTATCTACTGCTCGCGTCAAGTGCTGGAGGAAGAAGCCTGCGGCAAGCGCGACCTGCCGTTGTATCTGTTTAAGAGAAAGTAAATAACACAAAAAAGCTCTCTGCTGAATTTCAGCAGAGAGCTTTTTTTACTTGCGAGTAGGCTTTACGTTCGATGCGGGCGTGATGTTGCCGTCGATAGTACCGTTAGCAGCTTCAAACGCTTTAATATTTTCTCTTATTAAAACAAGCACTTGACTGTTGACGCTTCGGCCTTCGTAATCGGCGATGTGTGAGAGCTTATTTAACATTTCTTCTTCAATTCTAATCGAAACACTCTTGATAGCCATAACGTCACCCCGTAATAAACATATTGTATATTTATTTTAGATGTATTATGTGCTATAATGTCGTAAACAGATATACCGTATATCTAATAAATTTTGAGGAGAAGGAAAAATGGGAAACACGTGTTGCTTTTTTGGGCATCGAACGGTAGCTGAAACCGAAAAACTGAAAGCAAGGCTTACTGAGATCATTGAAAGCTTGATTGAGAATGAAAACGTGGATACGTTTCTTTTTGGCAGCAAAAGCCGCTTTGACAGCTTGTGTCTTGAAACAGTAACCGAAATAAAAGAAAAATACCCACACGTAAAACGGGTTTACGTGCGGGCGGAATTTCCGTATATCAGCGAGCAATATAAGAGATATTTGCAGGAAAGCTACGAGGAAACCTATTACCCCGAACGGATACGGGAAGCGGGCCGGTCATCCTACGTTGAGCGGAATTACGAAATGATAGAGAACAGCCGCTTTTGTGTGGTGTATTACGATCAGGCGTGTGCACCGACCACGCGCAAAAGCGGCACCAAGGTTGCTCTTGATTACGCGGTGAAGAAAGGGAAAAGAGTCATTCGGGTTTTGGAGGATTGACGGGCTTGTTTATTTCAAAATAGAACTTTTGAATTCGGTGGGGGTCATTTTGGTTTGCGCCTTGAAGCATTTGGAGAAATACTGCGGACTGTCGAAGCACAGCATATCCGCAATTTGGGTGACGTTGTAGCCGCCCTCGCGGATGAGGCGGCGCGCCTCCTTGATCTTCAGCTTATTGTAGTACGTGATGATGCCGCAGCCGAGGTATTTGGAGAACAGCTGCTTGACGCTGCTTTCGCTTTTGCCCAGCGCATCCGCCACGTCTTTTACGGTGATGCGTGCGTAGAGGTGCGATTTCAAAAATTTTAAGATCTCGGTAACGGCGCGCGGTGTGGCCACGCCATCGATCATTTCTACCTGCCGCATCGATTTGGTGAGGATATCGGTGTTGCGGTGCAGCTTAATTAAAAAGGCCTCCAGCAGGTTTTTCGTCATTTGGCTGCTGCCCAGCGGTGCGTTTTTAACGCGCACGGATTTTTGCAGCAGGGGGTTTTCGTCGTCCACCAAGCGGAAGCAGGAAAGCCCTTCCTCAAACAGCATCGAAAGCAGCACCTTTTCTTCGGCATCCAAACGGAAAATGCGCCCTTCAAAATGCTTCATCGCGCGGCTTTTGCATTCGAACGTGAGAATGCTCACGTTGGGGGACACGGTGTTGTCGCCTTCCAGATTATGAAATTCGTTGGGCTTGTGAAACGTCATTTCGCCGCTTTTTAAAATGAAACGCTTGCTGTCGGCGGTGCAGATCATTTCGCCCTTGTCGATATACACCATTTCCCAAAAATCGTGCTGCTCGCCCTCGTAGCGGAAGCTTTTGGACAGCTCCATATAAAAAATGGTGATGAGTTTTTCCACGTTGAACAGACGTTCAAAGCTCATTCGTGTAAAATTATCCCCCACGGTATCACCCCGTTGTCTGATTTTACCCATATTATACCCGATTTTCCACTCCCACGCAAGACTTTCTTGTGATATAATTTTATTAGCCTAATAATAGGAAACTAAAAAAGGGGGTTATTTTATGTACACTGTATTGTGTATCTCCTGTCATCCCGACGATATGGAGATCGCTTGTGCCGGTACGCTTCTCAAATGTAAGGAGCGCGGCGACCGTGTGGTGGTGTGTCATCTGTCCAGCGGTAACCAAGGGCACGAAATCATTATGCCCGACGAGCTCACCGCAATGCGTGCAGCCGAAGCCAAGAAGAGCGGCGCGCTGGGTGATTTCGAGGTAATGTGGGGCGGCTTCCACGATCTGGAGATCTACGACAACAACAAAGAGTCCCGCGATAAGGTGGCGGATATTATTAAGCAGGTGGATCCTGACTTTATCATCACCCACTCGCCCGACGACTATATGCCCGACCACACCGCCGTTTCGCGTCTTGTGTTTGATGCGTGCTTCCTGGCTACGCTGCCGCACTACGAAACCAAGGTGCCCGGTAAGGCTCGTCTGACTCCCATTTACTATATGGATACGCTGTGCGGCGTGGGCTTCAACCCCACCGAATACGTGGACGTGAGCGAGCATATCGACAAAAAGCTCGAAATGCTCAACTGCCACGAATCGCAGATCGTATGGATGCGCGACCACGACCATATCGATTTCCCCGATATGGTGAAGACCTGCTGCCGCTATCGCGGCTTCCAGTGCGGCGCGGATTACGCCGAAGGCTTCCGCCAGTGCCTCGTGTATCTCAAGGGTACCACTAAACGGTATTTGCCGTAATTAAAAATAAAGGAGAGTATTGTTATGAATTTCAATTCTACCGTTAAAGGCTCCGATCTCGAAGGCTTCTATCCTGCCGGCTGGGATTTTGAGAAGATCGACGCTTGCATCGGCAAGCCCGAAACCATCACCGAGCATCAGGCTCACTGGAACCCCGATTTCACCCCCATCAAGTGCGACAGCTTGGGCGAATTCGAAACCTATATGGGCCACGAGATCGCTCTGCAGATCAAGCTTGCCAAGGAACGCGGCGAAAAGATCGCTTTCATTCTGCCCGTGGGCCCCATGGGTATGTACAAATGGGTGGTATACTTCATTAAGGCGTGGGGCATCTCCTGCGAGCACGTGTACACCTTCAATATGGACGAGTGGGCCGACAGCGAAGGCAACACCTTGGCTTCGGATAACCCCGGTGCGTTCCAGTATGCGATGGAGCAGGCGCTGTTCAATCCGCTGGGTGAGCTGACGGTACCGAAGGATCAGCGCAACTTCGCCACCAAGGCGAACCTGCCCACCTATCCCGAAAAGATCGACGCTCTGAAGGCCGAAGGCGCCAAGCTCGTGCTGGTGTACGGCATCGGCAGAATGTGCCACATTGCGTTCTGGGAGCCCACCTTCGCTGCGGAATTCACCGCCGAGGAATGGGAGAAGCAGCCCTATCGCATCGCTGCGAAGATCCATCCCCTCACCGTGGAACAAAACGCTCTCACGAGCTTTAAGTCCCGCACTCCCTTGGTGCCTTGCCGCGCCAACACCATCGGCCCCGGTGTGTTCCTGAAGGCCGACTACGCTATCGGCGGTGCCGACGGTACGCTCGGCCGCGGTATGCAATGGCAGGGTCTGTCGCTGTGGATGACGCTGCGTCACGAAAAGACTCCGTGGATCACCTCCACCTACATTCCCACGCTGGCCGGTAAGCTGTTCTTCCTGAAAGAGCTGGCCGGCCCGCTGGAGGCGGAATGCAACTGATGAATACGGAAAAGAACACCCGCGGCGGCATCGCTGTCGCCGGCACCGTACTGGTCGATACCATCTGCGAGATCGCGGCCTACCCCGCTTGCGGTGAACTGACGCAGATCC
>JAZQTE010000163.1:0-1605 GCA_045630505.1 Acutalibacteraceae bacterium
TGCGGCCGCCGTTTTTGCCATTGGCAGACGTGCGGGCAATGGCGCCCGTGGCAGGGATACCGCCAAACAACCCCGACGCCACGTTACCCAGTCCTTGCGCCACCAATTCGGCATTGGGATTGTGCTTCGCATTCACCATACCGTCGGCCACCACGCAAGAAAGCAGCGATTCAATGGCAGCGAGCAACGCAATCGTCACCGCATTGGGAACAGCCGCCATCCAGCTTTGCAGGCTAAAATCCATTCCGTCAAAATTCACCTTTGGCAAGCCCTTGGGAATGGTATACAAATCACCGATGGTGTTCACCCCGTCCAAAGCAGGAATAAACTGCACCATAAGTGCGCCCACGACCACCGCGATCAGCGAGGCAGGCAACCGCTTTTCCAGTTTGGGATACACGATTAAGATCGCCAAGCTCACGGCGCCCACGAGCAACGCCCACGGGTTAAAGGTTGAAATAGCCTCTAAATTAGCCTCCACCTTTTCCAGTGTTTCAATCGGTTTCACGCCATCTGCATACGTAAGACCGAAAAAGTCTTTCATCTGCCCCAGCAGAATGGTAACGGCAATACCTCCCGTAAAGCCTACGGTGATGGTATGCGGCATAAAGCGAATAAGCGAACCGAGCTTGCAAACGCCCATCACGATAAGTAAGATGCCTGCAACCACGGTAGACATAAACAGCCCACTCATCCCCTGCGTGGCAACGATACCGGCCACAATGGTGGCAAACGCCGCCGTGGGACCGGCGATCTGCACACGGCTGCCACCAAACAGCGATACCACAAAGCCGGCTGCAATTGCCGTATACACACCGCACGCAGGCTCCACGCCCGAGGCCAGCGCCAACGCAATCGAAAGCGGCAACGCAATGATCGCCACGATCACACCGGCAATAATATCGTTCAGCGCTTGTTTTTTGCTGTAGCCCTTCAACGCCGAAACGATATTCGGCTGTAAGTAAAATTCCTTCATGTTTAAATGTCACCTTTCTTAGGGAATATATAGCTCTTCTTGATAATCGGGCAAGCCCCACGCATATTGGCCTGCCATTGTAATGCCAAACGGATACGCCGCTTCAGGGAACGGGAACCAGCACGAGGTGAGCATACCGTAGGCGTCAGCCTCTACCGCACGCTGTGCGAACACGCGTATATTGGCGATAAACCGCGCCTGATTCGGTGCTCCCATATAGTTGTCGGTGTTACCGAGCGCTGTGGGCATCGCAATCACGCGGAACCCTTGATCGCGATAGTATTCGAGATACGGGAACGCCTTTACAAACCGCGGAAATTGGTCACCCAAATACGGACGGTACCGTTCCAAGTATTCGGGTGCCAGATCCTTTTCTAAATCGCACCCCTTACCGAACGAGGCAAAGATGCCGCGTTGCAGATCGGGCAGCGGCAAGCCTTCAAAGCCGTTATCGTCCCACGCAGGCTTGTGGCGCACCACCGCCCAATCGTAGCCGCCGCGTGCCACCAACAGCGGTGAGGGATCGCTCGTTGTCCAGTAATCCCAATACATTAAAACAGCACGGCGGTCAAGCTCCTTCATTGCTTCGGGATGCGCGCACACCATATCATCGTACAGCACGGGGGTCA
>JAZQTE010000164.1:0-2273 GCA_045630505.1 Acutalibacteraceae bacterium
TTCACTACCGCGAGTGCCGCTTCGCTACTCCCCTACACACGAAGCCGATTCGTAGGGGACGGCCCCCGGACGTCCCGTAATGGGATTGTGCGAGTGGGGGACAATCCCTCCGTCACGCTTCGCGTGACACCTCCCTTTACACAAGGGAGGCTATGGGCACCGCAAACGGGGAGGCTTTGGTGGTCTGCCATAAGTCGGTGTAAAAAAACTTGAAATTATTTCAGATAAGTGACTTGTAGGTGAGCGTTTGCGAGCGCCCGCGGTGCGGGATGCAGCGAGCAAAAAGCTCTGTGCCGCAACAAGGTGAAATGAGCCGCCTTTAGTGCGGCGAAATTGAACCGCTGTTGCAAACGGTCTGCCGTAGGGCGGTGAAAAAAACGAAAATTATTTCTGTTTGGTGTCTTGAAGGTGACCGGGTTACCTATGGTAATATAAGGCCACTTTGTGGGGAGGTGTGATATGAAGCAGTTAGGGACGTTGCAGGAGATCGAAAAGATCGTGCAGGAATGCCGCGAGCGGTGTCATACGGCGGAGATGCCGTTTCACGCAGATGCGCTGGCGGCGGCGCTGGGGATCTCCTACGACACGTTATTACAGTATGCTGCAGGGCGCGGTCAGTTGGCGGCGCTGTTGAAGGCGGCGCTGCAGGAATGCACGGCTGACGTGGTAGCCGCAGCGCTGGGAGCGGATCCGAAGGCGCAATCCATGTGGGTGTTTTATTTGCGCAACCGTGCGGATTTTGTCGAAAAAGGGGAGAAGCCCGAGCTGCCGAGCAGTGCGGTGAGCGTGACGTTCGTGGGGGAAGAGAAGATTTGAGTGTACTTTTGTGAGCGCGTGTGATATACTGGAGGTGAACAGAAATCGATTATCTATGGGAAGTATTAAAATCTGCGATTTGGAGAGAAAAACCGCCGGAAGAACCGTGCTGGAACGAGTGGGTACATCGAAGCTTGAGCGATAATCACTGTAACGAATGTGTGAAACTTGATGGGTGTTGGTTTGCAAAAGAAAATACACCCCAATGGCCACATCATCCGTCTTGTCATTGTATTTTAAAAGAACTCCCTTATGCTGATGTATTGTCCAAAAGTTCGGTTGAATGTGCGTACAGTAAATTTGATCCGTTTTTGTTTGATGTGCAGCGCAAATACGCGCACGGCAAAGAAAAATTGTTTCATTTATGGGGATATACGGTGGCCGATGCCGAGTGGCTGCAACACGAGATCGAAAAGCAAGGGTTAGCCAACTATACTTCCGGTGAGTATACGCTTGGAAAATTGGATAATGATGGTCAGCGTATTAGTATACGGGTAGAAATACCGCGCAAGGATACGGCGGAAACCGTGTCGTTTATTATCGGATGGATGGTTCATCCAAATGGGCATATTCGATTAGTAACGCCATACGGGGGAAAATGATATGCAAGAAATGAATTGTGTTAAAGTTATCGTCGAAAAAGCAGAATATGCCGCAGACGGTGTGCACAAGGGTATGCACGGATGGATTTGCATGGAGCAAAGCGTGGAAGGGTATTGGCTTGTTAATTTTCCGCAGTGTTATGACAAGGAGGATATTGCCACGATATCCATTTGCGAAGATGATTTGAAAGTGATTCCGGTCATGTACGCGAAGGTGAACGAAGTTATTAAGGCGCGGTTTGAAAAAGCGGCGGCATTGCGCGAGCGTATAATCGAAATGGATTTGATGTGGTGTCAGTCAGTTGATGAACTCCACGAAGTGATATGGACTGCGTTTGATGTTCCTGAATGCTATGAAAAAAACCAAGATGCGTTTTGGCGGTTTTTACAGGGTGAGTGCAAGGCGGAAACGGTGATTATCAAAGGGGTGCAGGGGTTGCCGCCCACATTGGGTGAATCGATTGACCATATTCGAAAACTGCTGGAAGACAAAGTGGAAGTGAATAAGAAAAGTGATCTCCATCCGTTTTCCTACGAAATCGAGAGTTGAGAGCATAGAAAAAGCACGGTTTGGCCGTGCTTTTTTTGTTTTGTGTGAATCTTGTGGGGCGGCGCCCCATGGGGATTGTGCGAGTGGGGGACAATCCCTCCGTCAGCCTAACGGCTGACACCTCGCTCGCCGCGAGCGGCCCCCCCTTTGTCGGCGTTGCCGACATTTCCCCCGCTTGGCGGGGGAATTACCCCTTACACAGGGTGTGCGTTGCCGAGCGCGTCCGGTGTAGCGTTTGCGAGCGCTGATTTGAGGTTGTGCGAGTGGGGGGCAACCCCTCCGTCACGCTTCGCGTGACACCTCCC
>JAZQTE010000165.1:0-1631 GCA_045630505.1 Acutalibacteraceae bacterium
AGCCATCGTTTTTTCCTTTAAGCCACCAATGGGCAGCACGCGCCCACGCAGAGAAATCTCTCCCGTCATTGCTACGTCGTGTCGCACGGGAATTCCCGTCAGTGCCGATACCATCGCCGTTGCCATCGTGACGCCCGCCGAGGGGCCATCCTTCGGCACCGCACCCTCGGGTACGTGAATATGGATGTCCTTGGTTTTATAGAAATCGGCCGCTATGTTCAAGCTGTCGGCACGGGAGCGCACGTAGCTGATAGCCGCACGGGCAGATTCTTTCATAACGTCGCCCAACGAACCGGTGAGTTCTACCTTGCCCGTGCCGTCCATCACGGCTACTTCCACAGGCATCGTTTCGCCGCCGACAGCCGTCCACGCCAAACCGTTTACCACGCCGATTTCATCCGCCTTGGCGGTATCGTCTTCCTTAAAGCGGCGCGGCCCCAAATACGCTTCTACGGCTTCGGGACGCACCGATACGGTTGCCGCCTCGCCCGATACGATCTTTTGTGCAGCCTTTCGGCACAGCGTGCCGATAGCGCGTTCCAAATTACGCACACCACCTTCACGGGTGTAGCCGTCGATCAGCAAGCGAAGCGTTGCATCGGTAATGCGCAGCTGTCGCCCCGTAAGACCGTTTTGTTTAAGCTGCTTCTTCAGTAAATGATTTTTGGCAATGTGGAACTTTTCCTCGGCTGTGTAGCTGGTAAGCGTGATCACGTCCATACGGTCGAACAGCGGCGCGGGAATATCCTCGGCGTTGTTCGCGGTCGTGATAAAAAGCACCTGCGACAGATCGTAAGGCAGTTCCAAATAATGATCGCGGAACGAGAAGTTTTGCTCGGTATCCAATACCTCAAGCAGGGCCGACGACGGATCGCCGTTCGGTGAGGCCGCCAGTTTGTCGATCTCGTCCAGCAGGATAAGCGGATTGGAGGTTTTGGCGTGTGTGATCGCCTCGATAATGCGCCCTGCCTTGGAGCCGATATACGTGCGGCGATGGCCGCGGATCTCGGCTTCATCACGCACGCCGCCGAGCGACACACGCACGTAGGCTCGTCCGAGTGCTTCGGCGATCGATTTGGCAATCGACGTTTTACCCACACCGGGAGGGCCCACCAAGCAGATAACCTGCCCCTTGGTACCACCCGTGAGGCAACGAACGGCGAGCAATTCCAAAATGCGTTCCTTCACCTTCTTGAGGCCGTAGTGATCACGCTCCAAGACCGCTTCGGCGGCTGCTAAATCCAGCCGTTCTTCGGAGTACACACCCCACGGCAGCGCCAAGCAGGTATCCAAATACAAGCGTACCACCGTGGCTTCGTGAGAGCCAAACGGCATTTTAGCTAATTTATCACATTCCTTGAGCAGCTTTTCGGCAACCTCGGCCGGCAAGCTGCGGCTACGAATTTGCGTACGCAGCTCCTCGGCTTCGTTCATCGGATCGTCATTATCGCCAAGCTCCGAGGAGATCACCTTCATTTGCTCGTGGAGATAATAATCACGTTGATTTTTATCGATAGCGGCTTGAACCTTTTGCTCTATATTGCGTTCCAGCTCCAACACGTCGATTTCGGTGTGGAGAAGCTTCAGCATCGTATGAAGGCGCTCTTCCAGTGTGAGAGCATCCAGCACGG
>JAZQTE010000166.1:0-18670 GCA_045630505.1 Acutalibacteraceae bacterium
AAAAAGAAACGGGAAAACCGTTTTTGCAGCTGCGCCGTCGATGGGAAAAGCCCATTCGCCGCCGCTTAAAGGAGAAGGTATGAAAGCATTGTTCGGCCCCGCCGGCAACAGCGATTCGTTTTATGCCGACGGTTGTAAAACCACGTTAGAAGCCCCCGCGTGGTTGCATGCACGGGGGCTTGCGGCGTATGAATACCAATGCGGCCGCGGTGTGCGTGTATCGAATGATACCGCCGCAGCTATGGGGAAAGCCGCCGCCGAACACGGCGTGCAAATCTCCTTGCACGCGCCGTACTTTATCTCGCTGGCTTCGGCCGATCCCGAAAAGCGAGAGAATTCCATTCGCTATATTTTAGAAAGCGCCCGCGCCGTTTCGGCTATGGGCGGTGAGCGCATTGTGGTGCACCCCGGCGGATTGGGCGGTCTTTCCCGTGCCGATGCCACCGAACTGGCTGCCCAAACACTGCGCCGCGCACAGCAAGCACTGGATGCCGAAGGGTTAACGAGCGTGCGCATCTGCCCCGAAACGATGGGAAAGATCAATCAGCTTGGCGACTTGGAGGAAGTGCTGTTTTTCTGCGGTATTGACGAGCGCTTTTTGCCCTGTATCGACTTTGGGCATTTAAACAGTCGCACGCTGGGGCAGGTGAATTCCACCGAAGCCTTTGCCGCTATTTTGGATCGTCTGCACACGGCGCTTGGCGCAGAACGTGCGGCCACGTTCCATTCGCATTTTTCAAAAATCGAATACACGGGCGGCGGTGAGAAAAAGCACCTAACCTTTGCCGATACCACATTCGGCCCCGAGCCGGCACCCTTGATGCAGCTGGTGCGGCAGCGTGGGCTGACACCCACGTTTATTTGCGAATCCGATGGCACGCAAGCCGAGGATGCCGCTACGCTGCAGGCCTTGTATGAAAGCGAGGCCGCAGTATGACCGACAAAATACAGCAGATCGCCTCCCGTTTACCCGCGCATACGGCGGCGCTGGTGCAAGCACCGCATCATTTGCGGTATCTCACGGGTTTTCTTTCGGGTGACAGTTATTTATTCATCACCGCCGAGGCGGCGTATTTCCTCACGGATTTTCGCTATATCGAGCAGGCCGAGAAAACGGTTCTCGGTGCCGAGTGCCGTATGATCACGTCGGTGATCACGGAACTAAAGGCGCTTGTTAAAAAGCACGACATCGCCGCCGTTATTACGGAGGACAGCTACATCACGGCTGCCGAAAAGGCACGCTATGCACGTGAATTGCCCGTAGAAAACGGAGAATTGGATGCGTGGCTTGGTGAGCTTCGTATTGTAAAAAGTGAAGCCGAGCTGCAAAAGATTGCGCAGGCGCAGGCCGTAACCGAAGAGGCGTTTCGCCACATTCTTGACACGCTGCACACCGGTATGACGGAACGCGCCGTGGCGTTGGAGCTGGAATTTTATATGCGCCGTCACGGTGCCGAGCGCGTGGCGTTCGACATCATTGCCGTTTCAGGTGCCAACGGATCGCTGCCGCACGGCATTCCGTCGGATAAGGTGATTCAAAACGGCGAATTGTTAACGATGGATTTCGGCGCAGTGGTCGACGGCTATCATTCGGATATGACGCGCACGGTGGCGTTTGGCCGTATTGACGAGGAGCAACGCGCCGTGTACGAAACGGTGCTGGCGGCACAAACCGCTTCGTTGGCTGTGCTGCGCGAGGGCGTTTCTTGCGTGGAGGGCGACGCCGCTGCGCGCCGCATCATCGAACAGGCAGGCTACGGCGATTGCTTTGGCCACGGTACAGGCCACGGCGTGGGGCTGGAAATTCACGAAGCACCGCGATTGTCCCCCTTGGCAGGCGAAACCGTGCTGCGTGCAGGTAACGTGGTTACGGTGGAGCCGGGCATCTACGTGGCGGGGCGCTTTGGCGTGCGTATTGAGGATATGGTACTGATCACCAAGGACGGATACCGTAACTTCACCGCAGCACCCAAGGAGCTTCTCGTTCTGTCATAACCCGTTTTAAAAACGCATACACTGTACAAATACTTTGGACAGGGTGTGTGACTATGTTTGTTTTTTCAGTAAGAGCCGACCGTAAGCGTGTAACGACGGCTGTGCTTATTGCCGTAGTGGCAGTGGGCATGGCCGTGCTGGCCTTGTGCTTGCCTAAACCGCAAAGCGCAAACGGCCGCGTGTCGGAGCTTCCCGTGGCTACCGCCGAGGAACGTGCAGCGTTTTTATCGGAGCTTGGGTACCAAGCGATGGGGGAAACCGTGCGGGAGATTTGCATTCCCGACGAGCTCGACGAGGCGCTTCTTGAGTACGACCGTCTGCAAACGGCCAATGGTATGGGGCTTGCCAAATACGCAGGCAAGCGAGTGAAGTTATATACGGTAACCGCTCAAAAGGCGGGAACGGATACGAAGAAAACGGTGCGTTTGTACGTATACCGAAACCGTTTGATCGCGGGGGATGTAACCGACGATGCGTTCGGGGCAAAGCCCGCTCCGCTTATAGCATAAGGAAGTGAGATTATGGCGCAACGATTGGATAAGCTTATCGCCTCGCAAAGCACGTACAGCCGCAGCGAAACCGTGCGGCTGATCCGCAGCGGGCAGGTCACGGTGAACGGCACGGTTTGCCGCGATGCCGCAGGCAAGGTGGATGAGGAAAGCGATATTACCGTATGCGGCAAGGCGTTGCGCTATCAGGAATACGTTTATCTGATGATGAACAAGCCGGCAGGGATCTTGTGCGTATCGCGGGATCCCAACGCAAAAACGGTGCTCGATTTATTGCCCCCTGCCTTGCAGCGCAAGGGGCTGTTTCCTGCCGGACGGTTGGACAAGGATACCGTGGGACTGGTGCTCCTCACCGATAACGGTGATTTTGCCCATCGTCTGCTCGCGCCTAAAAAAGAAATTATGAAACGGTATCTGGTACGGCTGGACGGTCCTCTCACCGAAGCGCATTGCCGACTGTTTGCGGATGGCGTTACGCTGGCAGACGGCACGCTTTGCCGAGCGGCCGAGCTTACGGTATTGGAAGACGGAGAACGTCCGCTGGCAGAGATCGGTATCACTGAAGGACGGTATCATCAAATTAAAAGAATGTTCGGCACAGTGGATTTAGGCGTGGATTGGCTCAAGCGTATTTCTATGGGGCCCTTGAAGTTGGATGAAACGCTTTCGGAGGGCGAAGCACGTCCTCTCACCGAAAAAGAGTGGCAAGATCTTGCAAAAGCGACAAATTTTGTACAACATATATAACATAAAGGATAAATCTTTGTGCATTATGGGAATAGTATTTCTTGAAAGAATCTGCTAAAATAAGGAAGCATAGTAATGTGCGGTAAACTATTTGCCGCAAGTAATAGCAAAGAGAACATGGAGGTCATCAAATGGCAAGCTTATCTCTGAAAAACATTTACAAAAAGTACCCCGGCGGCGTTGTCGCTGTCTCCGATTTCAACTTGGAGATCAAGGATCAGGAATTCATCATCTTGGTTGGTCCTTCGGGTTGCGGTAAGTCCACCACCCTGCGTATGATCGCCGGTCTGGAAGAAATCTCCAGCGGTGAACTCTACATCGGCGACCGCATCGTGAACGATGTGGCTCCCAAAGATCGTGATATCGCGATGGTGTTCCAGAACTACGCTCTGTACCCCCACATGACCGTGTTTGATAACATGGCTTTCGGTCTGCGTCTGCGCAAGACTCCGAAGGATGAAATCAAGCGCCGCGTGGAAGAAGCTGCTCGCGTGCTGGATATCGCTCACCTGCTCGACAGAAAGCCGAAGGCTCTGTCCGGTGGTCAGCGTCAGCGTGTGGCTTTGGGCCGTGCTATCGTTCGTGAACCCAAGGTCTTCTTGCTTGACGAACCGCTCTCCAACTTGGATGCTAAGCTTCGTGCTCAGATGAGAACGGAGATCTCCAAGCTGCACCAGAAGCTGGGCACCACCTTCATCTACGTTACCCACGACCAGACGGAAGCTATGACGATGGGCGACCGCATCGTGGTTATGAAGGACGGTCTGATTCAGCAGGTCGACAGCCCGAACAACTTGTATCTGTATCCCTGCAACATGTTCGTTGCCGGCTTTATCGGCAGCCCCCAAATGAACTTCATCGATGCTGTCATCGGCAAGAACGGCGACAAGTTCTATGCTGAATTCGGCTCCGAAGATACCAAAACCCGCAAGGGCATCAAGTATCAGATTCCGCTGCCGGAATCCAAGAACGAAGGCAACGTGCTCGAGCAGTATGTCGGCAAAGAAGTCATCATGGGTATCCGTCCCGAAGACGTGCACGACGAACCCCGTTACCTCGAAGCTTTCCCGGAATGCCGTATGCGTGCTAAGGTGGAAGTTACCGAGCTTATGGGTGCCGAAATCTTCCTGTACGTTAACGTGGAAGGCAGCAGCCTGACGGCTCGCGTTGATCCCACCTCGACCGCTCGCCCCGGCGACGAGATCGATATGATCATCGACAACACGAAGATCCACATCTTCGACAAAGAAACCGAGCAGACCGTCTGCAACTAATTCAAAACGAAACAGCCCCGTGCAGAAGCACGGGGCTGTTGCTTTTTATTCTTTTGGCTGCAGGCTTTCGCGAACGATCAGCTTGCACGGGAACACGATTTCTTCTTTTTCGCGGAAATGCGGTGAGTGCAGTTTCTTTTCCATGAGTTTCCACGCTGCTTTACAGATCTTTTCGGGATTCGTATCAATCGACGCAATCGACGTTTCGGTGTAATCGTTGATCGGTAGGTTGTCTATACCAATCACCGAAACGTCCTGCGGAACACGTAAGCCGTGGCGGAGCAACTCTTTAATGGCGCCGTAGGCTATATAATCGTAGGCGCAAATCAGCGCGCTGAACGGAACGCCGTTTTCCAGCAATTGCCGCACGCCGTCTTCGCCTGCAGGCTCAAAACGCTTACTGCTTTCAATGACGGTGAGAGCTAATTCGTGCCGCGACAATTCTTCTTTAAACTTCACGGCCTTTTTTCGGGTGAGAGGCTCTCCGATGAACGCCACGTTGCGGTGACGATATTCTTTGAGAATCGACGCCGTTTCCTGAATAGCCGGAAAAAGATCACTGCGAACCGAGTGTACACGGTTGTCGCTGCTGGAAAACAGCGATACAACGGGTACGTCGTAGGCTTTTTTTAATTCTCCGTTGAGAGAAAACACAAAAATGCCGTCTACTTGTAAATAGGAAGCAAAGTATTCCACCAGCTCCGCTTGCTTTTCGGTGCTGAAATTGTCGCTGGCCAATACGCAGATGCCACCGTTTTTCTCCACCAAATCACTCAGCAGCTTCACGTGGCGCGTGTAATAGTTGCTTACAACCTCGGGGAAAACCATAGCAATAATGGGCTTGTGGTATTTTCCCTTAAAGAACTTACCGTAGCAGCCGTTTTCCTTTGCCAACGCGAAAATGTGTCGCTTGGTTTCGTCGCTCACATCAGGCGCCTCGTGAAACGCCTTGGATACCGTGGAAACCGAAACGTTGGCAAGCTTTGCCAGTTCTGCCATTGTCATACGCATCACCACCCTTATCTTATACAAAACTGTTCTCACCGTCAAGTTTTTCGAAAAAGTTTCGTAGCGTTTGCCGTTGAATTTTCAAAAAGAATTTGTTACAGTAAATGCGAGGTGAGATTCTTGAAACATGCTCAAAGGCTGTATATTATTCAAGCGGCCGTGGAATACTTGGTTTCTCTTTTGGTGAGCGGCTCGTTTTTGGCAACGCTAACCAACGAGCTGGGCTTTTCCGATAGTCTAACGGGGATTTTATCTTCCGTTATTTCCTTGGGCTGTCTGTTTCAGCTGTTGTCGGTATTTCTGCCGCGGCGGAGAACGAAGCCCCTTGTAGTATGGCTCAGCATTGCCAATCAAGTGTTATTTTTGCTGTTATATGTTATTCCGCTTACGGGTGCTTCTAAACCGATAAAAACGGCGCTGTTTGTAGTGGCGATCGTTTTGGCGTACGTAATCTACAATATGGTCCACCCCCAAAAAACCAATTGGTTGATGAGCTCGGTGGGTGACGGCGAACGCGGCATTTTTACCGCCAATAAGGAAATCGTTTCGCTCGTTGCCGGTATGGTGTTCTCCTACGGTATGGGTAAATGGGTGGATCATCTGGCGGCGAAGGGGGATATGCGTGCTGCGTTTTCGGTGTGCGCTATCGTCTTGTTCGTACTCACAGCAGCACACACGGTATCGCTGTTTTTCGTTTCCGAGAAATACGAAATCGGTGGAAAACACTCCGTAAAAAACGGATTTTTGCTGCTTGCTCGCAACAAAGAGCTTCGTGCCGCCGTAGCCGTTTCGGTGCTGTATAACGTGGCGGCCTACACCGTGCGCCCTTTCCTTGGCTCGTATCAAATTAAAGAGCTTGGGTTCGGTTTGGGCTTTGTTGGTATTTTATCCATCGTAAGCGCCGCCGCCCGTGTGCTCGTTTCGCACCGTTGGGGGCGCTACGCCGATCGCCGCGGTTTTGCGGCAATGGTGGAAAAATGCTTTTTGGTGCTGGGTGCCGCGTGGCTGTGCTTGGTGTTTGCCACACCGTCGATCGGCACGGTAACGATCCTTGCCTACTATATTTTCAACGGCGTAGCAATGGGCGGCATCAACAGCGCTATGACAAATCTGATTTACGATTACGTTCCGCGTGAGCACTGCGCCGACGCTATTGCGGTAACACAAGCAGTGGCAGGCGTGGCCGGCTTTTTGTCAACGCTGCTCGTTAGCCCTATTGTAACCTGCGTTCAATCCGCAGGAAACCGCTTGTGGGGGCTGCCGATCTATGCACAGCAATTGCTGGCGGCAATCGGTGTGGTGATAACACTGGTAGCCGTTGTCTTCACACGGCTGGTACTGATTTGCAAAAAGGAGGAAGCAAAATGACGACACTGGAATTTGCTTCTCAAGAACTGAAAGCGTATGCTGCCAAACTCGGTGTTTCTTTTCGCGTTTCTTTGCACGTGGAGCCTTCTTGTTTTGATACGCAACGCTTTGCCAATTTTGACGCGGCGCTGGACGATGCCTTTTCCGTAAATGTGAGAAACGGCTGCGGCCGTATTTACGGCACCAACGAACGATCGGTGCTGTTTGGCGTATATCATTTTTTAAAGGAGCAGGGCTGCCGCTTCTTTCGCCCCGGCGCAGACGGAGAGTATATTCCCCAAATTACGTCGGCTGTTGATTGCTGCCAAACAGTCTATGCACACAACCGCCACCGCGGTGTTACCGACGGCGGCTGCAACGGCGGTTCCGAGGCGATGGTGGAGCTGATTCGTTGGCTTCCGAAGGTGATGATGAACACCTATTTTATCGAAATGACGGATTCGTTTTGGCCGATGACGTTTGCTTACCGTGCCGGAAAAAATCCGTATAAAGAAACCAAGCCGCTCACACGGGACGAGTATAATTGCAAGATGAATGAGGTGATCGAGGCTCTTCGGCTGCGTGGGATACGGCGGCACGGCGGCGGCCACGGTTGGACGATTATGTTAATGGAGGGTGTGGGTGAGCTTAAAAACAAGCCGCAATTGGAGGCGCTTGGCGAGCATCCCGTTTGCACCAATCCCGAGGTGCTGCCGATGATCGGCGGCAAACGAACCATTTGGGATAATACACCGCTTAACACGCACGTATGCCTTTCCAACGAAGCGGTGCGTGCTGCGTTCGTTCAGAACGTGTGCAACTATGCCGACGAGCATCCCGAGATCGATTATCTGCACGTATGGTTGGGTGATTCCTTTGCCAATTTCTGCGAGTGCGACGGCTGCGCCGCTATGACCCCTACCGATTGGTACGTGCTGCTGCTTAACGAAATCGACGCCGAATTGACGCGCCGAGGCTCACAGCAAAAGCTGGTATTTCTGGCGTATTTCGAACTTCTCTATCCGCCGCGCATACAGCGAATTCAAAACGAAAAGCGGTTTACGCTGCTGTTTTGCCCGTTCGCCCGTGATTACACGGTACCTTGTCGCGATGTTAAGCCTGCCGCCTACGTGCCTGCGCTGAACAATACGTTTTCGTGGGACGATATGCGTGCCGATTATTATTTGCAGCAGCTAAAGGATTGGCAGAAACTGTTTCACGGCGACAGCATAGTGTTTGACTACGCCATGTTTGAGCGCACCTGCTTCCTGGATATGACAAATCTGAACAACGCTCCCTTGATGGGTGACGATGCGATTTTTATTAAGGAGTGGGGACTTGGCGGCCGTATCGAATGCGGCAATCCCCGTGCGATGGCGCCCACGCCGTATAACTTCTTGTCGCTGGCACACGGCCTGTTCTACGGCGAATTGTTGGATGAGAAAAAGCTCTTTTGTGAATTGTTTGGTGACGGGGAGCCTTTCTCGGAATTCTTGCCCCGTATCAAGGCGGCGATTCCTGCAGAAATTCCGCTTCGCAAGCGTACCTTCATTACAAAAGCCGAAGCGGAAACGCTGAAAAAAGCAGCAGACGAAACGGCGGCTTTTTTGAAAACATTATCTGCTCACACGCCGCAAACGGCCGTTCAGGAGAAGCAGTGGTATTTAATGACGGAGTGGTTGAAGATCGCCGAAACGGTGTTTTCGGCGATGGCGAGCGGCTCGGCCGATTGCTTGGAGGAGCTTCGTTATGCCGTATTTCGTTTGGAACAAACGGCCCCGCTTGCCGTGCCGGGCGGCAGCTTTTTCTTCCATATCAGCGAAGTGCTGGAAGCCTTGACAATAGAGGAGTAAAGAAACGAGGGGGATTCTATGGAAAAACTTACATTCGACCAAAGCAAGACCTATGGTGCGTTCAAGGTGCTCAATGCTACCAATGGCGGCCCGTGGCATAAGCGGCACGCTACCGACCAATGGCGCACGAATTTCGAAGCCTACAAGGCGGCGCGTATGCCGTATTCCCGCAACCACGATTCGGCGGTGCACGGTATTTACGGCGGCCCGTACAGCCACGATATCACCAATATTTTCCCACGCTTCGAGGCCGACGAAAACGATCCCGCCTCCTACGATTTTGCGTGCACCGACGAATCCATTTTGGTGGCGCTGGAGGCAGGCACCGAAACCTTCTTCCGTTTGGGGCAAACGATCGAGCACCAAATCAAAAAACACGGCACGTTGCCGCCACCCGATTTTCACAAATGGGCGCGCATTTGCGAGCATATCATTCGCCATTATAACGAGGGTTGGGCCGACGGACATCATCTGAACATTCAGTATTGGGAAATCTGGAACGAACCGGATATCGATCCCGACGATTCGCTAAACAAACGCTGCTGGGGCGGCACCAAGGCGCAATTTTTCGATTTCTACGAAATTGCCGCCAAACACCTCAAGGCTTGCTTCCCGCACCTTAAGATTGGCGGCCCTGCTTTGTGCTATGACGAAGTATGGGCAGACGATTTTTTGCGTGAAATGAAATTGCGCGGCGCACCACTGGACTTTTTCTCGTGGCACACCTATACGCAAACGCCGCAGTTGCTCATCGAACGAGCAGAGAATAAAAAAGCGTTGCTTAAAAAGCACGGCTACGATACCGTGGAATCGATTTTAAACGAATGGAACTATGTCCGCGGCTGGAGAGAAGATTTTAAATATAGCATTATGGCAATTCACGGTATCAAGGGCGCTGCCTTCACAATGGCGTGCATCAGCGAGGGCCAAAAAACACCCGCTATCGATATGATGATGTACTACGATACTCGTCCGTCGGCTTTTTGCGGCGCATTCGATTACTATTCGTGGGAACCGCTGAAGGGGTATTATCCGCTCTACTGGTACGGTATGTTCTACGATATGAAGGAGGAGCTTCGTTGCGAAGAACAGCCCGAAAATATTTACACGCTGTGCGGACGAGATGATGCGGGAAAGCTGCTTTGCGTGGTGACAAACTATGCCGAAGACGATGAAGCTCCCGCCCAAACCGTAAAACTGGATTTTGGCAGGGAAGGCCGCTTCGAAGCTTATTTGCTGGATGCCGAGCACGATGGAGAGCTTATCCCCACACCCGCCGATCTTACGTTTACGTTGCCGTTGCATTCGTGCTTGTTGCTTAAAGAAAAATAAAAAAACAGCCGCCCGCAGGCGGCTGTTTTTATTCTTCATACGGTCGTATACGCAAGGTGGCGCCGATGCTCTCGCAAATTTCACGGCAGCGCGTTTGCTCCTCGGGAGAGGTGACAACGTCTACCACCGTCATCATCACGTTGGGCACGACACCCACGCAATCAGCGGTAAATTTAAGCATCGCCTCATACGAGCCGGTTCCGAATTTTGGTCGCACCACGCGGTCGTAATCTTCGGTGTTGGTGGCGTTCAGACTCACCGAAACGGCATCGATCAGCCCTTTTAATTTATGTGCCACGCTCTCGCCGTGGATAAGATCGGCCAAGCCGTTGGTGTTAATGCGAATCGAAATATCGCTTTTGTTTTTGATATACCGCGCCACGGCCAGCAGGTCGTCCAACCGTTCGGTGGGTTCGCCGTAGCCGCAAAATACCACCTCGGTAAACTCGGAAAGCTCCCACGCGTCTATACTGCGGCAAACCTCCTCCACGGTGGGCTCACGGTCGAGCCACAGCGAATCGGAGCCGTACACACCGTCGCCGTTGTGGCGCAGGCAAAACGTGCAGGCGCACGGGCAACGGTTGGTCATATTCACGTAAAGCCCCGTTTTTACGGGATAGGTGATCGTCATCATATCAGTTTCCTCCCAGCATACGCTTAATATGCAGCTTATCCAGTGCCGCCGCCAACACAACGAACAGCACTGTGCTGAGCACCACTTGCGTGATGTAGCCCATTACACCCGCAAACGGAGCGAGAAAGCTGCCCGTGATCAGCACCTCATACAAGTAATAGCCGCCGATGCACAACGCAGCCGCAGGCAGCAGTGCCAGCAGATTGCGGCGGCACAGCAGCGTGGGCTTGGCACTGGTAAAAAACAGCACGGAGGCGCTTTTGATAATAATCGACGCAGGGGCCCATACGGCGTACCCCGTGAGGCAGTCGGCTAAAAAAGCTCCGCCCGCACCCACGAAGATCGCATACGGCGTAGGGAGCATACACGCTGCCAAATAAATAAAAGCATCCCCCACGTGAGTATATCCCGTGTGGCTGGGAATGTGCAGATAGGCGGTAAACACAAATACCGCCGCCGTGAAAATGCCGGCCAAGCACATAAGACGTAAACGCGTTTGTTTCATTACAGATCACTCTCTTAAATTTCAGTTAAAAATTCTTCAAAGCACAAGCCGTCGGTTTTCGGAATATCCCATTCTATGGCGCGGCGCAGCACCTTGGCAATAAAGCCCGAAGCGTGTGCCACCGACTCTGTAAGCCCTTTGCCGTTTACGGCATCGGCAGCCAGAATAGAGGCAAATACGTCGCCCGTGCCCGAACGGCACGGCCCTACCTTGTGTTCACGAATCACGGTATACTTTCCGTTTTCATACACGAAATTATCTAAATCCTCGCCACGCTCCAGCCCCGAGATCACAATGCGTTGCGGCCCCATTTCGCTCAGCTTCTCACACAGCGCTTTCAGACTGTTCTCGCACAGATCGGGGCGATATTCTGTCCCCGTGAGTAAGCACGCCTCGGTGAGGTTAGGCGTGAGAATATCTGCAAACGGCACCAGTGCACTCATTTTTTGGGCCAACAGCGGAGAATAGGAGGGGTACAGCTTGCCGTAATCGCCCATCACGGGATCCACCACGGTGACGGTATCGGCGGTGTTGAACTCTTCTAAAAACCGCTGAACGATGGCAATTTGCTCGGGTGAGCCCAAATACCCCGTGAGGATGCCGTTAAACTGTAAATCGAGTTTTTTCCATTCGTCGGTATACGCTTCCATATGAGCGGTGAAATCGGTAGAATAAAAGCTTTCAAAGCCGGTGTGGTTTGAAAATATCGATGTCGGGAGAGGGCAGCATTGCACCTTCATTGCCGAAATAATGGGCAACGAAACCGCCAGCGAGCAGCGCCCAAAGCCGCAGAAATCGTTGATCACGGCAATCTTTTTCTGGTGATTGTGCATACAAGCTCCCTCCTTTTTACGTGCTACTATTCAGTATACACCGCATTGTGTAATTCTGTAAATACCAAATGATAAAGTTTTAAAAATAAACCGCGGAACGATTTTCGTTCCGCGGTGAAATTACGCCTTGCCAAGATGGCGATCTAAGAAATTCATATAGTTATTCCAGTCCTCGCGTGAGAGGAAATGCGTGCCGGGGCGCATATGATAACCAACGTTGCCATCAGCGCACACGTCGCCTGCTTCGGGAAGCTTATCGGGTGTCACCAAGCCGGTTTTACCGAGCAGCTCCCACGCTTGTGAAGCCCACAAAGTAGAAACAAACTCCGATGTGGGATCGGCCCAAAAATCTTCTGCAGCCGAACCAACATACAACAATCGCGGCGCAATGCACGCAAGCAACCACGATTGGTCGTAGGGCTTCTCGTTTTCTTTGTCAACATAATTCATAAAATTGTTGCAGAACCAATCCCAAACCGCATTACGATCGTCGGCAAAGTCACGCGCCTTTTCGCTTTCGGGTGTACCGCCTTTGGAGGTGGCGGCACCGCCGTAGCCCGAATCGTTGGAAATGGTGCACCAGAAGCGCTCGTCCTGGGCGCTTGCCCACAAAGCGGTTTTGCCCAAGCGCGAGTGGCCGATAAGAGCGGTATGCTTATAGTCGAGATCCTCGCGCGTTTCCAGATAGTCCATAATACGGCTGGCACCGTAGGCCCACATACCGATACGGCCCCACGTGTCGGGCTTGCGGTTCTCCTTGGTTACGCCAAAATAGGTGGCAAAGCCGTCAATAAATCTGCCGTAATGCGATTCGCTCAACATATCGGTATAGCGCACCGACACCAACGCGTAGCCGCGGTCGGTGATTTCTTCCACCGGCACGCGATAGATCGGCGCCTCGGTGGCAATTGCACCGCGGAAGAACGCAATGTGCAACAGCACGGGCGGCTTTTCCATGTTCTTGGGACGGAAGATCCAAATCGGGAAGGTGAAATCGCCCAGATCTGTTGTTACGGTAAGGTCGATCTTTTCGTGCGATACTTTATTGGCGTAGTCGCGCTTTTCTTTTACAAGCTCACCGCGCACGGAAACGGGACGGTTATCGGAAAAACCATAAGAATACGTTGCCAATGCGTTTAGCAGTTCCTCACGGCGTTTTTCCCAGGTTTCAGGTGTAACGGGAGTGCCGTCTTCGTGTTGCAAAATCGGCAACAGATCTCGTTCCTTCAGCACTTGTTTCAGCATAGTTAAACTCACCCTCTGTCAAGATGACGTTTCAGAAATGCCATATAATTTTTCCAGTCTTCGCGAGAAAGGAAGTGGCTGCCGTGGCGCATATGATAGCCTACGTCGCCCTCGCCGCACACGTCGCCTGCGTCGGGCATTTTATCGGGGGTAACAAGCCCCGTCTTCCCCAGCATTTCCCAAGCCTGCGAAGCCCACAGCGTGGCGGCAAATTCGCCTGCCGGATCGGCCCAACGGTCTTCCACGGCAGAACCAACGTACAGCAAACGGGGCGCAATGCTTGCGAGTAGCCACGATTGATCGTAGGGCTTTTGGTCTTCCTTGTCCACGTAGTCCATAAAGGTGTTGCAGCACCACGTCCAGTTGCGGTTATGCCAATCACCGAAATGCCACGCGTGCTCGCTGTCTTCCGCAATGCCCTTGGAGGTGGCGGCACCGGCATAGCCGGAGCAGTTGGAAATGGTGCACCAGAAGCGTTCGTCCTGCGCGCCGGCCCACAGCGAGGTCTTGCCCAAACGGGAGTGGCCGATCACGGCAACGTGCTCACGGTCGATATCCTCGCGCGTTTGCAGATAATCCATAACGCGGCATACGCCGTAGGACCACATACCCACCTTGCCCCACGTATCGGGCTTACGGTTTTCCACGGTGGTGCCGAAATAATCGGCAATGTTGCCCTCAATAGAGCCGTCCAAGCGGTCGTTCATAACCGCGGTGTACGGCACCGAAACTAAGCCAAAGCCTTCGTCGGTAATTTCTTCCACCGGTACACGGTAGACGGGCGGCATCGTTTCGGGCATACCGAAGCGGAAGTTGATATGCAGGAACATCGGCGGCTTTTCCACCTTTTTAGGCAGGTAGATCCAAATAGGAAACGTGTAATCGCCCAATTCCTCGTTGGAGATGGTGATGTTGATTTTTTGCTCCAGCACCTTGTTGGCATAGGCGTTCTTCTTTTCCGAAACTACTTCGCCTTTTACGGTTACGGGAATATCGGGAGTAACGCCGTAGGAATACGTTTCCAACGCCTTCAGCATTTCTTCGCGGCGTTTTTGCCACGTTTCGGGTGTGACGTCGGTGCCGTCCTCGTGCTTCAAGATCGGCAGAATATCTCTTTTCTTCAGCATAGCATCTAACATAGCTTTCGCCCTCCGTTGCTTGGATTTTCTTGCGTCAAGTGTAGCACGAGCTTCCTTAAAAAGCAAGTCGCAAATGTACGACATGCTCTATTTTTTATATTTTTAATTAATTTTATAGAAAATTACGGTTTTTTTCACGATTATCCTTGAAAATTACAGTAATTTTGTGTAAAATGGATTGTGTATCTCTATGTCTAGCGGACAATCTGTTAATCATGACGAATAAGGAGAATGAAGTATGCCGAATCGTTTGTTTTTAGGAATGATCAATCAAATGAAGGAAGTCATCAATCGCAACATCGGCGTAGTGGACGATACCTTCACCGTGCTCGCGTGCAGTGATTTGAGCGCCGTGGGTGAGGTACGTGAGGAATTGGAGGAAGCCACCTTCAGCACGCAGGAGTCGTTTGTGCTCGGTGGGTATACCTATCGTGCTTTTGGTGCACGTCCCAGCGGTGACTATCTGGTGTTCGTGGAGGGCGAGGATGCGCAGGCAGAAACCTTTGCTTCGCTGATGAGCATTTCCTTTGCCAATGCCAAGCAGTATTACGACGAAAAGTACGACCGCGGTAATTTTGTTAAGAATATTATTCTGGACAACATTTTGCCCGGTGATATTTATTTGAAGGCGAGAGAGCTGCACTTTAACGGCGATGCCACTCGCGTGGTGTTGCTTGTGCACCTGCACGCGCAATCCGAGATTTCAGCGTTCGACGTTATTCAAAACCTGTTCCCCGAAAAGAATCGCGATTTCGTTATCAACATTAACGAAACCGATATTGCTGTGGTGAAGGAGCTGCGCACACGCGTGGATTCGCGCGACCTCGAAAAGCTGGCGCAATCGATGGTGGATACGCTTGGCAGCGAATTCTACACACCCGTCAGCGTTGGTATCGGTACGCCCGTGGAAGGCATTAAGGAATTGGCACGCTCCTTTAAGGAAGCGCACATTTCGCTGGAAGTGGGCAAGGTGTTCGATACCGAAAAGACCGTTGTCAGCTACGATCATCTGGGTATCGCCCGTTTGATTTATCAGCTGCCCACCACGCTGTGCGATATGTTCCTGCGTGAGGTGTTCAAAAACGGCTCGATGGATTCGCTGGATCAAGAAACGCTGTTCACCATTCAGCGCTTCTTTGAAAACAATTTGAACGTTTCGCAAACGTCGCGCCGCTTGTTTGTACACCGCAACACGCTGGTGTATCGTTTGGATAAGATCAAGCGTCTTACGGGACTTGATCTGCGTGAGTTCGACGATGCCATCATCTTTAAAGTGGCGATGATGGTGAAAAAGTATTTAACGGCAGATCCCGTGAAATACTGATAGGCATTACCAATATATGCAGGTTGCCACGGCACCTGCGGCTGTGATAAAATAAAGTAAGTTACGTCGCCGTCCTTCGGGACGGCGTACTGCACGAAAGGGAGGTGGCTCTGATGATAGAATTTCGCGACGTATGCAAAACGTATGAAAGCGGCACGGACGCACTGCGCAACGTGAACATTAAAATCGATGACGGTGAGTTCGTATTCATCGTTGGTGAATCGGGCGCCGGTAAAAGCACGTTTATGAAGCTGATTACCCGTGAAGAGGTAGCAACGTCGGGCGAGGTTGTCGTCAACAATTTCAAGCTGTCCAAACTGAAGAGCCGGCAGATTCCGTATCTGCGCCGCTCAATGGGTATCGTTTTTCAGGATTTCCGTCTTATCAATACGATGACGGTGTTTGATAACGTGGCATTCGCCATGCGTGTGGTGGGCGCGTCCTACAAGGATATTCGCCGCCGCGTGCCGTACATTTTGGGCTTGGTAGGTTTGCAACATAAGGGAAAGAATTACCCGACCGAGCTGTCGGGCGGTGAGCAGCAGCGCGTGGGCTTGGCGCGTGCGCTGGTGAACAACCCGACACTGTTGATCGCAGACGAGCCCACGGGTAACGTCGATCCCGAAAAGTCTGAGGAGATTATGAAGCTGCTCGTGGAGATCAACCGCCACGGTACCACGATTCTGGTGGTCACCCACGATATGGAGCTGGTGAAAAAACTGGGGCAACGTGTGATTCATATCAGCGAGGGCACGGTTGTCAGTGATACAAAAGAACCGGAGGTGGAGATCAGTGAGATTTAACACGCTTCGCTTCTTGTTCCGCGAGGGCGGACGCGGCTTGGCCAAGAACTGGTTTATGTCGCTTGCTTCGGTGTTGGTGCTCGTTTGCTGCTTGCTCATTACGGGCTGCGCAGGCTTGGTGCTTGTGAATATCGATCACGGTATGTCGTGGGCGTATCAGCAAAATATGGTGGCGGCGTATGCCGAGCCCGGCCAAACGGATGCTCAATTGGCACAGCTAAAAGCCAAGCTGGAAGCGCTTCCCAACGTTTCCGAGGTAGAGTTTTTGTCTAATGAGCAACAGCTGGAGGATTACCGCGAGGATCTTGGCGATCTGTTTGCGGAGCTGGAAAAGGATAACCCGTTGGCGGATGCTTATTTCATTCATTTTGACGAGCTGGAGCTGTTTACACAAACCGTGACGGCTATCGCCAAAATGGAAGGCGTGGAGTCGGTGGAATACGACCAAACCTTGACCGAAATGACAATGCGTATCCGCAAGGTGGTGCTGTCGCTGGGCGCTTGGGTGGTCGGCTTGCTGCTGCTCGTATCGCTGTTCATCATTTCCAATACGATCAAGCTGACGGTGTATAGCCGTCGCCGTGAGATTTTCATTATGCGCTCGGTGGGTGCTACGCGCTGGTTTATCCGTTTCCCCTTTATGGTGGAAGGCGTGATTCTCGGCAGCTTGGCAGGCGGCGTGGCCTACGGCCTGCTGTTTGGCTTGTACGAGGCGCTCGGCGGCTCGGGGCTGCTCAATTTCGGCAGCGACTTTACGCTGATATCGTTTGGCACGGTATGGTGGATCTTCTTGCTTGCTTTTATGGCAGGCGGTATCATTACGGGCATGGTTGGCAGCGCTATTTCCATTACCCGCTATTTGAAGGAACAGAAAGATATTGTATTTGAATCGTAAGGAGTACGGTATGAAAAAAGCATTACGCATAGTGGCGTTGCTTTGCGTGACGGTGCTGCTGCTGACACCCGTTTTCACCCTTTCGGTGAGCGCCGACGAGGTGGCAGATAAAAAGCAAGAGTTGTCGCAGCTGCAGAAGGAACAAGAAGAATTACAAAAAGAAATTGATAAGCTGGACGACAGTGTGGAAAGCCAACAGCAAAAGGTGAACAAGCTGTGGGCGCAGGTGAGTAATCTGGAAAAGCAAATCGACGGCTACCGCAGTCAGATCAGCACGTTGGACAAGCAGATCGCCACGCAGGAAGCACGTATTAAAGAGCTGGATACGCAGATCGTTCAAAAGGAAGCGGAGCTGGCCAATATTATTGCCACGCTGAAAAAGCGGCTGCACGCCGTGAGCAAAACGGGCAACTATTCGTCGTTCCAAATCTTCTTTAATGCCGAAAGCTATAAGGATTATCTTATCAAAAGCAAGATCGTGGAAACGATCGCCGCCTACGATCAGGGCTTGATCGATAAAGCAAACGAGGAAAAGAAAACGATCGAGGACAACCGCGCCGAGGTGAAGGAAAAGAAAGAAAAGACCGAGGCGGAAAAGGTGGAGCTGGAATCGGCAAAAACCAAGCTCGACAGCCAGTACACCTCGTATGATAAAACGTACACGCAGGCGTATAACACGCAGGTGAAGCTGGAAAAGCAGCTTGGCACCTACGAAAAGAAATTGGCACAGGTTAAGAAGGCGGAAGAAGAGCTTGACCGTGAAATCGAAGCCTTGCTCAACGGCACCCCTACCACGGGCACCTACGGTGGCTCGATGTATTGGCCGGTTCCTGCGCTTACCACTATTTCTTCGCCGTTCGGAAACCGCAGCATGGGCTATCACGGCGGTGTGGATCTGTGGGGCCCCGGATGCCTCGGCAAGCCGATTTATGCGGCGGCCAGCGGTACGGTGCTGAAAGCGCAGAAAATGCATTACAGCTACGGTAACTTCGTGATGATCGACCACGGCTTGGACGCCAAGGGGCGTCGCATCGTTACGCTGTACGCCCATATGCGGTACGCTCCGTCGGTATCGGTGGGGCAAGCCGTTACGGGTGGTGTTACACAGCTGGGCGTTGTTGGTAACACGGGTAACTCGTATGGCGCGCATCTGCATTTCGAGGTGCGCGAGAACAACAAACGCGTGGATCCCATCGGGAAAAAATATATTGTAAAACCAAAGTGATG
>JAZQTE010000167.1:0-2861 GCA_045630505.1 Acutalibacteraceae bacterium
CGCGAAGCGGCTTTATCCCCGATGGTTCACCAAAAAATGCTGTTACCCGTTAGGGTGACGGCATTTTTTATTTATAATCGGGGATTCGAACCCTGAGAGGGTGAGGAGCGCCCGAAAAACAGTCCGGTGGACTGTTTTTCAGCGACGAAGTGCGCAGGCGGGTACCGTTCGCCGCCGAACGGTCGCCAAGCACGAAAGACGCGAAGCGGCTTTATCCCCGATGGTTCACCAAAAAATGCTGTTACCCGTTAGGGTGACGGCATTTTTTATTTATAATCGGGGATTCGAACCCTGCAGAACCATAAACCGCTGCTTTTTCGACGGTTTTTACTTTTCTCGTACAGTATACTCCTTTTTGTGTTCGTACGCAAGTAGTTGTTTTTCACGCCACACACGTCCAAAACAAAGCAAAACCACATATTTTCGCCATCTTCGCGTGTCTTGCTGTGGTATTTTGTAAATTTTTTCTGTGTTTTTGTTTTTTTCTGCATAAAAAGTGTTGACTTTTCCGTGCCTTATGGTGTATGATAGAGTCATCAAAGCAGGAGGTTTAGGAAAATGAAAAACGTTTACACTGCTGATATTGCGAAAACCGATCGTATTCAGAAGCTGATTGACGATCTGTACTCCGGCACGCCCACCATCGAATCCACTCGTGCCGAGATTATTACCGAAAGCTTTAAGGCTACGGAAAATTTGCCGATCCATCTGCGCAAATCGCACGCCTTCCGTGCGCTCGCAGAAAAGCTGCCCGTGGTGATTCGCGACGACGAGCTTATCGTCGGCTGCAACTGCGTGGCACGCCGCGGCTGCCCCACCTTCCCCGAATTTTCCAACGCGTGGCTGGAAGACGAATTTGAAACCATCGCTAACCGCAGCGCCGATCCGTTCTACATTTCGGAAGAATCGGCTGCCAAGCTGCGCGAGGTTCACAAATATTGGAAAGGTCGCACCACCAGCGAGCTTGCAACATCGTATATGGCCCCCGAAACGCTGACGGCGATCGAGCACAACATTTTCACCGTAGGTAACTATTACTACAACGGTGTCGGTCACGTAAGCGTAGATTACGGCAAGGTTCTGAAGATCGGCTTTAAAGGCATTTACGAATACGCCAAATCCGAGCGTGACAAGTGCAACCTGTACGACAAGGACTACGCTACTCGTTTTAATTTCTTAAGCGCCGTAATGGAAAGCTGCGAAGCGGCGATCCTCTTTGCCAAGCGTTATGCCGCAGCCGCCAAGGAAATGGCTGCCTCCTGCACCGACGCTGCGCGCCGCCAAGAGCTGCTCACGATTGCAGAAAACTGCAGCAACGTGCCCGAAAACGGTGCGCGCAGCTTCCACGAAGCGTGCCAGTCCTTCTGGTTTGTGCAGCTGCTCATTCAAACCGAAGCCAGCGGCCACTCGATCTCTCCCGGCCGCTTCGACCAATATATGTATCCTTACTATGCCAAGGATATCGAGAGTGGCAAGATTACCCGCGAACAAGCGCAAGAGCTTATCGACTGCGTGTGGGTAAAGCTCAACAGCCTTAACAAGGTACGCGATGCGCTTTCTGCCGAAGGTTTTGCCGGTTACAGTATGTTCCAAAATCTCATTGTCGGCGGTCAGGATATCAACGGTATGGATGCTACCAACGACTTGTCGTTTATGTGTATCTCCGCTTCGATGCACGTGAACCTGCCGCAGCCCTCGCTGTCGATGCGCGTGTGGAACGGTACTCCCCATGATCTTCTGGTGAAAGCCGCCGAGCTGACGAAAACGGGTATCGGTCTTCCCGCTTATTACAACGACGAAATCATCATCCCTGCCCTTATCTCGCGTGGATTAACGCTGCAGGATGCACGCAACTACTGCATTATCGGTTGCGTAGAACCGCAAACCCCCGGCAAGACGGACGGTTGGCACGACGCTGCGTTCTTCAATATGTGCCGTCCGCTGGAGCTGGTATTCTCCAACGGCGCCGACGGCGGCGTGCAGGTCGGTCTGCGCACGGGTGAGCTTTCCGAGCTGGATACCTACGAAAAATTCTTCGACGCTTACAAGAAGCAGATGGATTACACCATTAAACTGATGGTAAACGCCGATAACGCCGTGGACTACGCTCACATGGAGCGTTGCCCGCTGCCCTTTGCCTCCTCGATGGTTGCTGATTGTATTGCCAACGGCAAATCGGCTCAAGAAGGCGGCGCTGTTTACAACTTCACAGGCCCGCAGGGCTTCGGTATCGCCAACGTGGCCGATGCACTGTACGCCGTGGACGAATTGGTGTACAAATCCAAGACGGTTACGCTGGCACAGTATGCCGATGCATTGAAAAACAACTTCGGTATGCCCTACAGTGAAGCCTATGCCAAAAACCTCACCATCGAAGTGGTGAAAGCGGTTGCGTTGCAGGGGCACGAGCTGACGGGCGCACAGATTGCCGAGCTGTTCGCACAAATCCAAGCGAACGACGTGGGCGCTGCCAAAAAGGCCGAATATCAAGCCTTGTACGAAAAGATCAAGGCACTGCCGAAATTCGGTAACGATATTGACGAAGTGGATATGTACGGCCGCGAAGCTGCCTACACCTACACCAAGCCCGTGGAAAAATACGATAATCCGCGCGGCGGTCGCTATCAGGCCGGCTTGTATCCCGTGTCTGCCAACGTTCCGCTGGGCTTGCAAACGGGTGCCACACCGGATGGCCGTTTGGCCGGCACCCCCATTGCCGACGGTGTTTCCCCTGCGGCGGGCAGAGACGTGAAGGGACCTACGGCGGGTGCAAACTCCGTTTCCCGTCTTGATCACTATATTGCTTCCAACGGTACTCTTTATAATATGAAGTTCCACCCCAGCGCTCTGGAGGGCAGGGG
>JAZQTE010000168.1:0-5540 GCA_045630505.1 Acutalibacteraceae bacterium
CGCCCGTAGCGATTATGGTGGGTAACGGTGTAGCGGCGCGGCACGGCATCTTATTTAAAACGGCGGAGGCTTTAGAACACACGGGCAAGGCTCGCGTGGTGGTGCTGGATAAAACGGGCACGCTTACCGCAGGGAAGCCGCGCGTGACGGGGCTGTATCCTGCCGACGGAATTGACGAAAACACGCTGCTGGCTTTGGCGGCAGCAATGGAAACGCCGAGCGAGCACCCGCTTGCCAAGGCGGTGCTGGAGGAGGCCGCAGTCCGCAGCCTGGCCGTTTCGGCGCCTACCGAGTTCGAAGCGTTGGCAGGTAACGGCGTAACCGCTGTGGTTGACGGCGCACGCCTGCACGGCGGCAGCGCGGCGTTTATACAAACGGTCGTTGCCCTTTCTGCGGAATGGATGCAAACGGCAGAAGCGTTGGCCGATAACGGAAACACGCCCTTGCTTTTTGCCAAGGAAGGGCAGCTGCTCGGCGTGATTGCCGTGGCAGATACGCTGAAGCCCGACAGCGCCGCCGCCGTGGTCGAGCTTCAAAAGAAGGGGCTGCGCGTGGTGATGCTCACGGGCGATAACGAGAGAACAGCGCGTGCCGTGGCGGCAGCTGCAGGCATTACCGACGTGGTGGCAGGCGTGCTGCCGAATGAAAAAGAAGCCGAAATTCGCCGTTTGCAAGAGAGCGGCCGTGTGATTATGGTGGGCGACGGCATTAACGATGCACCGGCGCTCACCCGTGCCGATATCGGTATGGCTATCGGCGCAGGTACGGATATCGCCATCGACGCTGCCGACGTGGTGCTGGTAAACAGCCGTTTGTCCGATGTTGCGGCAGCCGTGCATATCAGCCGCCGCACGTTGCGTAATATTAAAGAAAATTTGTGCTGGGCGTTCGGGTATAATCTTATCGGCATTCCGTTGGCGGCAGGTGTATTCGTTCCGCTCTTGCAATGGGAAATGAATCCCATGTTCGGGGCACTGACGATGAGTCTGTCCAGTGTGTGCGTGGTATCGAATGCACTGCGACTGAATCGCTTGCGTCTGCCTCACACCGCACCCGAAGCGCTTACCGTTACGCTGACGGTCGAGGGAATGATGTGCCATCACTGCGAGGCGTGCGTCAAGCAGGCACTCGAAGCGGTGGACGGCGTGATTGCCGCCGAGGTGAACCACCAACGCGGCACCGCCGTGGTAACGCTTGCCCACCCCGTAAGCGGCGAGGTGCTGAAAGCCGCCGTGGAAGCAGAAGACTACACGGTACTGTCTGTTAAATAAAAAACAACCGCTCGATGAGCGGGTGATTTTTGTTTCCCAGTGTGTTATCATACTTAAAGTTTTAGTGTGAAATTTTACGGTTAAGGAGGTTGATTGAATTGAAAAAAATATATCACTTTTTTGATAATGTTATTGTACAGTTTTTGATGTCAACTATTCCAACAACTTGGTTTTGCTTCTTTTCGGTTTTCTCACAACAGTCGCGCCTTTTAACTGACGAAAGCGGTAATTTGACTGTTTTTTCTGTGGTTGTAAATATCTTAATGGTTTTAATTATGTTCATTTTTTCCGTTGGAGTAATCGTGGAAAAAAGTCTTGAAAAAAAGCAGGCGATTCGTGAAGATAAAATACACAATTCAATTATTACAGGGATTGATGAATGCAGTACAATCTTAAGGAATAAACAGATCGAAAACTTAGGAATGAGAGATAAGGAAATATTGATGTCTGATTATCGAAGTGATATTTATATAATAATGGGGAACTTATTAACTTGCCTAACAGAAATAACACAAATTGAACGAAGCGCCTTTGTTGCTACATACTTTTACAAAAGCCCCTTGCAAGATGATTGGTGTTCAGTTTCGTCTGACGATGGATATAAAGGGGTGAAGCAAGCAGATTTGTTAAAAAACGAAGCAAGTGTAGTTTGCCAGCTGCTTCAACATTCAGATAATGTGTTTTATCCAAGCAAGGAGATGGCGAAACAAAAAGAAAAGTACATTCCGGATCAGCGTGATTTTTCTCAAGGAGATTATGGCCTTCCGATGGGTTCCATATTTGGCTCGAATTGGTCCATAACAAGTTCTGATGGAGAAAAAATCTTTGAAAGCGTAATCACGATAGCGACTTATGGAAAGGAACTTTGTGCAGAAAAAGACAGCGTGACAAAAAAGACGCTTATCGAAAACGTCTTAAAGGTTTTTAAACATCAGTTTATTCAAACCGCCTTTACATACACGTTGGTAAAAAATAAAAATGAAAAAGCAAAAACAACCGCTCGGTGAGCGGTTGTTTTTTGCTTAATCGGATTCTTTTTCGGGTTCCAAGCGGCGAATGTGAACAAGCTCCACACGACGACCGTCCATCGACAGTACGGTGAACTCCCAGTTTTCAAACGTGACTTGTGCGTGCTCGTCCTCCGAGGGGATACAACCCAAGCGGTCGATCAAAAAGCCGGCGAGCGTTTCGTAATCCGCTTCGGGGAACGTGATGCCGAGCAATTCACCCACCTCGTCCACGGCCTTGGCGCCGTCGATCTCAAACGAGTTATCCTCGCGCTGTTTAACCTCTTCTTCCTCGTCGTCGTATTCGTCTTGGATGTTACCGACGATGGATTCCAGCAGATCCTCCATAGAAACGATACCGGCGAGGCCGCCGTATTCGTCCACCACCATGGCGAGCTGAATGTGCTTTTCGGTCATTTCGGTGAGCAGGTCTTGACAGCTTTTGGTGCCGGGCACGAAATGCGCTTCACGCATCAGCTTGCGGATGGTAAGCTCCTCCGGCAGCGGCTTGCCCACGTAGGGCAATAGGTCTTTTACGTACAAAATACCGATCACGTGATCGATATCCTCTTCGAATACGGGAATACGGGAAAACCCTTCTTCCACGGCGACGCGCAGCGCGTCCTGCAGCGTGTCGTCAACGTCGAGGGCTTCCACCTCGGTGCGCGGCGTCATGATCGCCTCGGCGGTCATATCGCTGAATTCGAAGATGTTGTCGATCATATCTTTTTGCGAGCCTTCGATAACGCCCGTTTCCTCACCGGCCTCCATCAATTCGCGGATATCTTCTTCGGTGACGTCTTTGCGGCGGTCGGACAACCGTTTGGATAACGACTTCCAAAACGAGGTGGTATTACCGTCGGGAACAGGATCAGTCATGGTTTGTAAAAACCCCTTTCAAATGTTGTACATGTATCATAACGGATTTTTTGCGTTCTGTCAAATCCGTGAAACGAAGGAGCGTTTCGCTTTCAAGAAAAAAAGAGAGCAAGCAGGCGGCTGTTGTGATTTTTGGGCAAAAATTCTTTTAAATAAAAATTTCGGAAAATCAGCGGTTTTTTCTTTACACCGCAGAAAATTTGTGATATGATTATCCTCGGTGTGTCACGCACACCGCTAAGCAGTTTTTAATTATCCTAAAAGGAGGACATATCTCTATGGCAAGAAAGTTCAAAACCATGGACGGTAACAATGCGGCGGCGCACGTTTCCTATGCGTTCACCGAAGTGGCGGGTATCTATCCCATCACGCCGTCCAGCCCGATGGCAGACTACGTGGATCAGTGGGCTGCTGCGGGTCAGAAAAACATTTTCGGTACAACGGTTAAGGTATCGGAAATGCAGTCCGAAGCCGGCGCTGCCGGTACAGTTCACGGTTCCCTCGCGGCAGGTGCAATGACGACCACCTACACCGCTTCGCAGGGCCTGCTGCTGATGATCCCCAATATGTACAAAATCGCCGGTGAGCTGTTGCCCTCCGTGTTCCACGTGTCGGCCCGTTGCGTGGCTTCGCATGCGCTGAACATTTTCGGCGACCACTCCGACGTGTATGCCTGCCGTCAGACCGGTTTTGCTATGCTGGCCGAAACCAACACGCAGGAAGTTATGGACCTCGGTGCTGTTGCTCACCTCGCGACCATCAAGAGCCGCGTGCCGTTCATCAACTTCTTCGACGGCTTCCGTACCTCGCACGAGATCCAGAAGATCCAAGTGTGGGATTACGACGATCTGGCCGAGATGTGCGATATGGATGCCGTTGCGGCGTTCCGTAAGCGCGCTCTCAACCCCGAGCATCCCGTAATGCGTGGTTCACACGAAAACGGCGATATCTTCTTCCAGCACCGCGAAGCCTGCAACAAGTATTACGATGCAGTTCCGGAAATCGTGGAAGAATATATGGGCAAGGTCAACGCCAAGCTCGGCACCGACTATCAGCTCTTCAACTACTACGGCGCTCCCGATGCCGACCGCGTGATCGTGGCGATGGGTTCGTTCTGCGATGTGGCCGAAGAAGTAATCGACTACCTGACTGCCGCCGGCGAAAAGGTTGGCTTGATCAAGGTTCGTCTGTATCGTCCGTTCTCCGCAAAGCACCTGCTGGCTGCGATTCCGGAAACGGTAAAATCCATTGCGGTTCTCGACCGTACCAAGGAGCCCGGCGCACTGGGCGAGCCCTTGTACCTCGACGTTGTGACTGCTCTGGCTGCCAACGGCAAGACCGGCATCCGCGTGATCGGCGGCCGTTACGGCTTGGGCTCCAAGGATACGCCTCCCTCCAGCGTGTTTGCTGTGTATAAGGAACTGGCGAAGGCCGAGCCGAAGGCTCAGTTCACCATCGGTATCACCGACGACGTGACCTGCCTCTCCTTGGAAGAAGAAGAAGCTCCCAACACGGCTGCTGCCGGCACCATCGAGTGCAAGTTCTGGGGCTTGGGCGGCGACGGTACGGTTGGCGCCAACAAGAACTCCATCAAGATCATCGGTGACCACACCGATAAATATGTGCAGGCTTACTTCCAGTATGACTCGAAGAAGACCGGCGGTATCACCATTTCGCACCTGCGCTTCGGCGATCAGCCCATCAAGAGCCCCTACTATAACATCAAGGCCGACTTTGTGGCTTGCCACAACCCGTCCTATGTAATTAAGGGCTACAAGATGGTGAACGATGTGAAGCCCGGCGGTGTGTTTATGATCAACTGCCAGTGGTCTGCTGAAGAGCTGGAGAAGCATCTCCCTGCCGAAGCGAAGCGTTATATCGCGAAGAACAACATTCAGTTGTACACCATCAACGCGATCGACCTCGCTATCGAAATCGGTATGGGCAAGCGCACCAACACCATTCTGCAGTCTGCCTTCTTCACGCTGGCCAAGGTTATGCCGCAGGAAGAAGCCATCCAGTATATGAAGGACGCCGCCACGAAGTCCTACTCCAAGAAGGGTATGGATATCGTGGAAATGAACCACAAGGCAATCGATGCCGGCGCCACCGCGTTCGTGAAGATCGACGTTCCCGCTGCGTGGGCTGATGCGAAGGACGAAGCCGAGGTTGTCACCGAAAACGGCCCTGCCAAGCTGGTGAAGATGGTAGATACCATTATGAAGCCCGTTGGCAAGATGGACGGCGACTCGCTGCCCGTATCGGCCTTTATCGATCACGCCGACGGTACCTTCGAGCATGGCGCTTCTGCTTACGAAAAGCGCGGCGTTGCCGTGATGGTTCCCGAATGGGATCCCGAAAAGTGCGCCAAATGTAACCAGTG
>JAZQTE010000169.1:0-2952 GCA_045630505.1 Acutalibacteraceae bacterium
GCACACGGGCAGCTGATTACCAGCACCGCCACGCCGTGCGTAAGTGCCGTGCCCACAGAAGCACCAAGTGCCAACCAAACCGCCGCTGTTACAAGCGCAATCGCCATCACCAACGGCACGAAAAAGCCTGCCACGGTATCCGCCGTTTTGGCAATGGGGGCTTTGGTGGCCGCCGCATCGCTCACCGTGCGGATGATCTGTGAAAGCGTGGTGTCAGCCCCTACGCGTGTAGCCTTGCACGTTAAAAAGCCCGAACGGTTAAACGTGGCCGCCGAAACGGCCGCCCCCTCGGCTTTTTCCACGGGGATGCTCTCACCCGTGAGCGCCGATTCATCCACAGCGCTGTGCCCTTCCAGTACCACACCGTCCACAGGGACGCGGCTGCCGGGACGCAAAATGAACACGTCGCCCACCTGCACCTCGCTCACCGCCACGGTAATCTCACTGCCACCGCGCAGCAGCACCGCCGTTTCGGGAGCAAGAGCGTATAGCCGCCGCAGGGCGTCGGTCGTTTTACCCTTGGAACGGGATTCCAGCAGCTTACCCACCGTGACGAGCGTTAAGATCATCGCCGCCGATTCAAAATATAAGCTGTGAAGATCGGCTTTTGTAAACAGTATTACGGCGCTGTAGCCAAACGAAGCCAGCGAGCCGAGCGCCACCAACGTATCCATATTGGGCGAACGGTGCCATAGCCCTGCAAAGCCGTTCACAAAGAATTTGCCGTTGATAAGCATTACCGCGGCGGCCAGCAGCAGCTGCAGCAAGCCGATAATAAGCGGCCGCTCGGTAAGCACCGACGGCAACGGCCAATGCCACATAGCGTGCCCCATCGAAAAATACATCAGTATGAGCAGCACCGCTACCGACGAGATCAAGCGGCGTTTCAGCGTGTGAAATTCACCGTTTATTTTAGGAGAAGCTTCTTCGCTTTTCAGCGCTGCGCCGTAACCGGCGGCTGTTACTGCGGCAATGATCGCCTGCGGCTCGGCCGTGCCTTCCACACCCATGGAATTGGTGAGCAAATTCACCGCGCACGAGGATACACCGTCCACGGCGCGCACCGCTTTTTCCACACGGGCCACGCACGCCGCACAGCTCATTCCCGTTACAACATACCGTTCCATTCGCTCACCTCATTTCTCGTTTATTGTACCCCGTATTCGTGCATTTTGTCAACACACACAAAAACAGCCGTGTCGGTAACACGGCTGTTTTTACAATTACAGTTTAATGGCTTTGCCCGTTTTGCCGCTTTCGTAAATAGCGCAAATGAGCTTTTGAATTTTGAGAGCTTCCTTGCCGCTGATAAACGGTTCGGTGCCCTCTTCCACCGAGCGGTAGAAATCCGCGATCTGGTGAATATGGCGGAAACCCCAATAATCCTTGCCGCCCTCGTAATGGATACCGTCGGGCTGCTGCGAAACGGAAACCACCGTACCGTCGTTGTATTCGATACGGGCATCGTCGTAGCTCATCGTCACCTTGCCGTTTTCGCAGAACAAACGAATTTCGATGGGATCGTCACAGCCGTAGTTGTTCATCGCCCAGAACGCAAGCAGCGTGCCGTTCTTGTAACGAACCATACCTTCGCCCGTGTCCTCCACCTTCACGATGGAATGAGCGCGGTTGGCAATGTGCGCTTGAACCTCCACGGGCTCGGAACCGATAAACCAGTTCGCCAGATCGAGCGAGTGAATCGCTTGGTCGATCAGCACGCCGCCGCCTTCTTTATCCCACGTGCCCTTCCAATCCGACAGCGAATAATACTCATCAGAACGGCTCCACGTGAGCGTGCAACGGGCACTGATGATCTTGCCCAGCTTGCCGCTGTCGAGCTCGCGGCGCACGAGCTTTGCCGTGTCGTTATAACGGCATTGGAAAATAATGCCGTAGCGCAGATTCTTCTCCTCGGCCAGCTTCACGTTGGCTTCGGCATCGGCATAATCGATGCTCATCGGCTTTTCGCACAGCACGTTTACGCCGTGCTCCAAAGCGTATTTCGAAATTATCGGGTGCAGGTAATGCGGCACGCACACGTGTACCACATCGATCTTTTCGGGCGTAATAAGCTCCTTGTAATCGTAATACGCCTGCACGCCGTATTTGGCGGCCGCCGCGTCCGCGCGGTCCTTCTTAATATCACACACGCCCACCAACTGCGCATTTTCCAAATGGTGACAGCTGGTAGAATGCATCGTGAAGATATTTCCGCAACCGATAATTCCTACTCTTAACATTCGAATGACAACTCCTTCTCCAATAAAAACTTAAGCGACGCGGCTGCATCGGCCAGCGTGGCTTGGGTAATATCTTTCCCTGCCTTCGCTTGCTCAACAAAATAATACAGCTCGTTAAAATAGCCGCCAAGATCCGAAATGTTACCGGCTGTACCGCCTGCTGCCGCAAGCTCCTTCTTTTCCAGAACGATCTCCTCGGCACCGTTTTCGGTGTACAGCATAAACTTGCCGTCGTTTTCCACCACGGCCTTTTCAAATACCACGCGGAACGTGGCGCTGAACGGGTGCGATTCGGGCAACGTCCACGTGCCTTCAACAGACACCACGTGCTCGTCGTATTTCATCAGCGTGTTCACGTAGCCGTTGGCCTCGCCCAGCTTGTTCTTCACGGAATACAGCGTGTTCGGCTCGCCAAACAGCGACAGCACGTAGTCTACGTCGTGAATGTGCAGGTCTTGCCCTGCGCCGCCGGAAAGAGCGGGCGTGCGCAGCCAGTCCTGCCAACCCCAACCGGGTGTGGGGCTGATACGGCGGAAGTTGGCGTTAACCACCTTGCCGTATTTGCCGCTTTGCACGATATCGCGCAGCGCCACATACTCGTCCCAAAAACGGATAACTTGACCAATTTGAACACGGCAGCCCGTTTCCTGCTGCTTTTTCAGCATCGCTTCGCTTTCCGCCACGGTAAGCGCCACGGGCTTTTCCACAAACA